>NZ_JBXWQU010000032.1:0-44405 GCF_059612545.1 Ruegeria sp. SAZD011
AACCTTCTTCTCAGCCATCGCTCTCGCCGCAACCGTTTTGTTCTGGCTATGAAAAAGAACGAGTCTGGAGCCTAGGACACGGACTGTTCGACCCTCACCGCCCCCGCACCAGGCCTCGCGCCAATGTGGTCACGATAAAGCTCAGCGCGGCGACGCAGACGATGCTGGGGCCTGCCGGTGTGTCGAACAGGTAGGCGCCGTAAAGGCCGGCCAGCGCCGACAGACCGCCGATGCCCGCCGCCCCCAGTGCCATCCCCTCGGGCGTGCCGGACAGGGGCCGGGCGGCGGCGGCGGGGATGACCAGCAGTGCCGCGATCAGCAGCACGCCCACCACCTTGATCGCCACCGCGACCACCACCGCCAGCGCCAGCGTCAGCCAGGTCTCGGCCCGGCGCGGATCGACCCCGGCGGCATGGGCCAGATCGGGGTTCAGCGTTGCGATCAGCAGGTCGGACCAGCGCCACAGCGTCAGCCCCAGCACCAGCGCGCCGCCGCCCCAGATCACCGCCAGGTCGCCGCGCGACACCGCCAGGATATCGCCGAACAGAAAGGCCATCAGGTCCAGCCGTACATCGGCCAGCAGCGACACCGCCACCAGCCCCGCCGCCAGCGCCGTATGCGCCATCACCCCCAGCGCCGTATCCATCGCATAGCCGCGCCCGCGCATCAGTGTCACCGCCGAGGCCATCAGCACCGCCGCCAGCACCACCGCCGGCAGGATCGGTGCCGACAGCGCCAGCGCCAGCGCCACGCCCAGCACCGCCGCATGGGCCGTCGCCTCGCCGAAATAGGCCATCCGCCGCCAGACCACGAAACAGCCCAGCGGCCCCGAGGCCAGCGCAACGCCTGCGCCCGCGAGCGCTGCGCGGATCATGAAATCGTCCAGCATCACCGGTCTCCGTGCTGATGCATATGCTCTGCGCCATGGTCGTGGCCGCAATCGTCGTCGTGGCTGTGGCTGTGCTGGTGGCGGTAGAGCGCCAGCGCCCCCCGCGTGCCGGTGCCAAAGAGTGCTCGGTATTCCGGCGCGTCGGCCACCACCTCGGGCGTGCCCTCGCAGCAGATATGACCGTTCATGCACAGCACCCGGTCCGAGGCGGCCATGACGACGTGCAGATCGTGGCTGACCATCACCACCGCGCAGCCGAGGTCCTGTCGGACCTCTTCGATCTGTTGATAAAACGCGGCCGATCCGGGCTGGTCCAGCCCCTGCGTCGCCTCGTCCAGCAGCAGCAGGTGCGGGCGTTCCAGCACCGCGCGCGCCAGCAGCACGCGCTGGAACTGGCCGCCCGACAGGTCGGTCATCTGCCGGTTGGCCAGGTCGGGCACACCGGCGCGGGCCAGCGCCTCGGCGGCGACGTCCTGCGGCACCCGGCGCGGCAGGCTCAGGAACCGGCTGACGGTGATCGGCAGCGTCGCGTCGATCGCCAGTTTCTGCGGCACATAGCCGATGCGCAGGCCCGGCGCGCGGATCACCCGACCCGAAGCCGGGGGCAGGGCGCCGATCAGCGCCCTGAGAAAGGTGGATTTGCCCGAGCCGTTGGGGCCGACGATGGTGACGATCTCTCCCGGTGCGACAGCGACGGTGATATCGGCAAGCACGGTGCGGCCGTCGACCCGGATGCTCAGCCCCTCGGCGGCAATGACCGGAGTGATCATGCGGCCTGACCCGCGCAGCCGGGACAGAGACCCTCGGCCTCGACCACGATCCGTTCGATGGTGAACCCGGCCTCGGCGGCGGCCTTGCCCAGACGGCCCTGTTCCAGCTCGGTTCCCGCCTCGGCCACCGCCTTGCAGTTGCGACAGATCAGAAAGGCGGGCACGTGGTCCTCCTCGGGATGGGCGCAGGCGGTATAGGCGTTCAGCCGCTCGATCCTGTGGGCGAACCCGTTCTGTACCAGGAAATCCAGCGCCCGATAGGCCACGGGCGGTTGCGAGCCCAGCCCGTCGGCGGCGAGAATGTCGAGGATTTCATAAGCGCCCATGGCCCGGTGACGGTCGAGCAGGATTTCCAGCACCCGGCGGCGCACCGGCGTGAATTGCAGCTTGTGCGCGGCGCAATGGCTTTCGGCCTGATGCAGCGCGGTGGCGATGCACTGGCTGTGGTCGTGACGTTCGAAACCTTTGGCTGTCATTCGGGCCTCCCGGCGAATTTCAGGCTTGATATGTTATAACATCCCCGATATCAAGTCGCGCAAGTTGTTACACTATAACATGTTGAGGTATCCATGACCCGTCTATCCCTATCCGCGTTGATGATGACCTGTGCCACGCCGCTGCTGGCCGAGGTGCCGCAGGTTGCGGTCGATATAGCGCCCGTTCATTCGCTGGTGGCCCAGCTCATGGCCGGGGTTGGTGAACCGGACCTGATTGTGCGCCCAGGTGCCTCGCCGCATGGTTATGCCCTGCGCCCGTCCGAAGCGCGAGCAGTGCAGCAGGCCGATCTGGTGGTCTGGATGGGCGAGGAGCTGACCCCGTGGCTGGAGAAGCCGCTGTCGTCGCTGTCGGGCGAAGCCCGCCATATCGCACTGCTCGAACAACCTGCGACGGCACGGTTGGGATATCGCGATCTGGCGCATGATGACCACGAAGATCATGACGATCATGACGATCACAAGGAACATGCAGATCACGAAACGCAGGGCGACAAGGGGCATGACGATCACGCGCAGGCCGCGCATGACGACCATGACGGCGATCATGATCACAGTGGCACCGACCCGCATGCCTGGCTCGATCCGGGCAATGCCAGCGTCTGGCTGTCGCTGCTGGCCGAGGAACTGGCCGGGCTCGATCCCGATCACGCGGACCGGTACCGCGCCAACGCGGCCGAAGCGCAGGCCCGCCTGGCCGAGCTGACAGTCCAGATCGCGGCAGAGTTGCAGCCGATGCAAGGTAAACCCTTTATCGCGTTTCACGATGCCTATCAGTATTTCGAGCGCCCCTTTGGCCTGACGCTGGCCGGCACCGTGTCGCTGGGCGATGCCAGCAGCCCCAGCCCGGCCCGGCTGGCGCATCTGCGCGAAGAGGTGGTGGAAGAGGGGGTGACCTGCGCCTTTTCCGAACCGCAATACAACACCGCCCTGATCGAAACGGCGGTCGAGGGGACGGGCGCGGCGATTTTCGTGCTCGATCCACTGGGCGCTGGGCTTGAGCCGGGACCGGAGCTTTATCCGCAGGTGCTGCGCGACATGGCGGCGAGCTTTGCCGCCTGCGCGGCGCGCTGAACGCCAAGATGCTATTCGGCGGCGCTGAACCCTTCGATCAACTGGCGTAGCCCCAGCGCAGCGCCAGCAAAGATCGCCAGAAAGGTTACCGGGGCGCTGATTGCCAGCAGGCTGAAGGCGGTCAGCCCCTGACCCACGGTGCAGCCCATGGCGATGACCGCGCCGGTCCCCATGATGGCCGCGCCCAGGATCTGGCGGCGCAGCTCACGCGGATCCTCGCAGGCCTCCCAGCGGAAATGACCCTTGATCAGCGAGCCGATAAAGGCGCCTGCCCAAACCCCGGCGACCGAACCTACCGCAAAGGACAGTGGGCGCACCGAACCGGTCATCGCATAGAGGATGGTCTCGCCCACTGGCGCCGAGAAGCTGTGGGAGACGACCTGTAGACCATCGAAGCCGTTCTGATAGACCCAGAAGCTTCCAGCCCAGCCGCTGACGACCGCGCCAGCGACCACAAGCGACCAGAAGATGGATTTCGGCTCGCGTCGCATGTCCCGTGAGCTAAGTGCACCAAGGCAAAGGAGCAGCCCGATGGCGATGCCGATCACATGTACCGGCAGGCCAGTCAGCACATGGGCGTGATGGGCCAGCCCCGGCGGCAGGTCGCCGGCGACCTCGATCTGGGGAAACAGCAGGTTGCGCAGCGGCGCCAGAGGTCCGGCCAGGGTGACATAGGTAAAGACCCCCATCACCAGAACGATGACAAAGGCGCGCAGATCGCCACCGCCCAGCCGCGCGATCGAGCCGTAGCCGCAATTGCCCGCCAGCGCCATGCCATAGCCGAACATCAGACCTCCCAGGATCGAGGCCAGCGGCATCCAGCGGATCGACAGGTAATAGCTCTGCTCGGGATCGAGCCAGCCCAGCCCCATCAGGCCGAAACTGCCCGCCATGGCGGCGCCGATGGCCAGCACCCACATCCGCATCCTGAGGTCCGAGCCGCCATAGAGCAGGTCTTCGATCGCGCCCAGGGTACAGAACCGGCCCAAGCGTGCGGCCAGCCCCAAAGCAATACCGCCTAGAAGGCCGATCAACGCGACGGCCTGGCTGTCGCTCAGCCAAACAAGCATGTTTTCCTCCCCACGCTCCGGTGGCCGGTTCCGCTTCTTGGCGACCGGAACCGGGTGGGCGGCTCAGTCGTTGTTGCAGAACAGGTCGTAGACCACTTCCAGTATCCGCCTTGGCCGCTCATCTGCCAAGCGGTAATAGATCGCCTTGCCCTCGCGGCGCGGAATCACCAGACCTTCGAGCCGCAGACGGGACAGTTGTTGCGACACCGCTGCCTGACGGGCGGCAAGCAACTCTTCCAACTCGGTTACCGATTTCTCGCCCGATACCAGATGGCACAGGATCATCAGCCGCCCTTCGTGACTGATCGCCTTGAGGAAATTCGACGCGGTGGTGGCATTGTCGACCATCTTGTCGAGTTCATCATTGGCCATATCGGTCGAAAACTTCGGAAGTGCCATGTCTCTTGTCCTCGTCCCCGGGTCGGTCCCGGGCAATATCTCAAGCGTCAACCCTCTGTCTGGCGCGCCGGGCGCCCTTTAACCGATTTGCCGCGCGTAATCCACCATCACACGCGAATATGTTTGTTCTCGTGTCCCGCCTGCTCAACTGCTGCCGGGAGGTTTGGGCACAAAGCCCGTGTGATCGACCAACAGCTTTTCCAGCAGCGGCCAGAAGAAATCCTCGCCCGGATAGCCTTCGAGTCGCGCCAGCTCGCGCCCGTCCTCGACGATCAGAAAGGTCGGGGTGAACACCACCCGGCGCACGGTTTCCAGATCGGCGGGGATCGCCCGCAGATCGACCCGGCGCAACGGGGCAAAGGCGCCCTCGGCGGTCTTGGGGTAGATCGGCGCGATTTCCTCGTTCCAGCGGGCGCACCATTCGCAGCCATGCTGCTCGACCATGACCAGTTCCGCCGCCAGCGCCGGCAAGGCAAGGACCGCCGCCAGACCCGCGGCCAGAAAGTTTCTCGTCATGCCCATGAATGCACCGTTGACCTTTCACTGACACAAAACATAATTTGAATGTGTGAATAGATCAAGCCGCGCGCAAGCGCCGTGCATCACAAGGCCGACAGATGTTCGAAATTTCCTATCTTGGTGCACTGTTTGCCGGGCTGCTCAGCTTCTTTACCCCCTGTGTGTTGCCGATGGTGCCGTTCTACCTGTCCTATATGGGCGGGCTCAGCATGGCCGAGCTGCGTGGCGACGGGCGGATCGCGCCGGGGGCGCAGCGACGGCTGATCGTGTCGTCCATCGCCTTTGCCGCCGGGGTCACCTCGGTCTTTATGATGCTGGGTATGGGGGCGACCGCGCTGGGGCGGCTGTTTGGCACCTATCTGGACACTCTGTCCTGGGCGGCGGCCGCGATCCTGGTGGTGTTCGGCCTGCATTTCCTGGGCGTGATCCGGGTGCCGCTGCTCTATCGCGAGGCCCGGATGGACAGTTCCATGCCCGCCTCGACCCTGCTTGGGGCCTATCTGATGGGTTTGGCTTTCGGCTTTGGCTGGACACCCTGTGTGGGCCCGGCGCTGGCGGCGATCCTGATGATTGCCAGCGGCATGGGCGAAATCTGGCGTGGTGGCCTCTTGCTGCTGGTCTATGGCGTCGGCATGACCGCGCCTTTTGTGGCAGCCGCCTTTTTCGCGCGTCCCTTTCTGGGGTGGGTCCAGCGCCATCGCGCCGCCTTTGCCTGGGTTGAGAAGGGGATGGGGGCAATGCTGATCGTATTTGCTATCCTGATTGTCACCGGCGGCGTGAACTGGATCGCCGATGCGATGATCCGTTGGGTTCCCAGCTTTTCGGCACTGGGCTGAGGGGCGGGCTGATTATGAGGTGAGGAGATGAGAAGATTTCTGGCGATACTGGGCCTGCTGGCCCTGACGGGTGGTGCGCAGGCTGCGGAACTGGGCGATGACGGGCTGCACAAGACCGCGTGGATGCGCGACACGTTCAAGGATCTGCGCGAGGACCTGGGCGAGGCCAACGCAGAGGGCAAACGCCTGGTGCTGTTCTTTGAGCAGCGCGGCTGCGTCTACTGCGCCAAGATGCACAAGGAGGTGTTTCCCCGGCCCGAGGTGAGCAGCTATATCGAAGAGAACTATTTCGTGGTACAATTGAACCTGCACGGCGATATCGAGGTCACCGATTTCGATGGCGAGGCGCTGTCGGAAAAGGACATGGCCCGCAAATGGGGCATCCTGTTCACGCCGACGATTCTGTTCCTGCCCGAAGAGGTGGCCGAGGATCAGTCGGCCCAGCAGGCGGCGGTGGCGGTGATGCCCGGCGCCTTTAGCGCGGGCACCACGCTGGACATGTTCACCTGGGTTGCTGAAAAGCGGTATGCGCTTGATAACGATGAGGATTTTCAACGGTATCACGCGCGGCGCATTCAGGAGCGCAGCAATGGTTCCACGGACTGAGCGTCGGGCGCAACAAAATTCCAATTCACATTTGTGAATTTGATGTTGCGTTCGGGGTGGTTCGTGGCCTACGGTATACCGAGCGAGTTTCGCCACGTGCGCAGACACGTGGGAGCCAATGGGAGGACACATGAAGACAACTATTCTGACGCTGGCCGCCGCGCTGATCGGTGGCGCAGCTTGGGCGGGTGAAACTGCACCAGGCGATGTGGTCTATGCCGACGGCGCCGTCGAGGCATCGCTGACCGGAACACCCGGCGATGCGGCCAACGGTGCCATGGTCGTGGGCTCGAAAAAGCACGGCAACTGCGTCGCCTGCCATCAGGTCAGCGCATTGGCGGATGTGCCCTTCCATGGTGAGATCGGGCCGTCGCTGGACGGCGCGGGCAGCCGCTGGAGCGAGGCCGAGCTGCGCGGGCTGGTCGCCAATGCCAAGCTGACGTTCGAAGGGTCGATGATGCCGTCCTTCTACCGGATCGACGGCTATGTCCGCCCCGGTGATGCCTATACTGGCAAAGCGGCTCAGGGCGCACTGACGCCTCTGTTGTCGGCGCAAGAGATCGAAGACGTGGTCGCATTCCTCGCGACCCTCAAGGACGAATAAGCCGTGCCGGAACCGCGCGGCGACAAACAAAGGAGAGCAACGATGGATTTCTCACGTCGTGACACCCTGGGCTTGGCCCTGGGCGCAGCGGCCCTGACGGTGCTGCCGTTCCGCGTGAACGCCGCCGCCGAGGACCGGATCGCCGAGTTCACCGGCGGTGCAGACATGGGCGAGGGCGGGCTGACCCTGACCGCGCCCGAGATTGCCGAGAACGGCAATACCGTTCCGATCGAGGTCAGCGCCCCCGGCGCGACGGCGATCCTGGTTCTGGCCATGGGCAACCCGACCCCGGGCGTGGCGCAGTTCAACTTCGGCCCGCTGGCTGCTGCGCAGTCGGCCTCGACCCGCATTCGTCTGGCCGGGACTCAGGATGTTGTCGCCATCGCCAAGATGGCCGACGGCTCCTTCGTCAAGGCCAGCTCGACCGTAAAAGTGACCATCGGCGGCTGTGGCGGCTAAGCCCGCGCGTCCGATAATCAGGAGACAAGACACATGGCATCTGGTGTTAAACCCCGCGTGAAGGTCCCGAAATCGGCAGCAGCCGGCGAGGCGATCACGATCAAGACGCTCATCAGCCACGCGATGGAAAGCGGTCAGCGCAAGGACAAGGAAGGCAATGTCATTCCGCGTTCGATCATCAACCGCTTCACCTGCGAATTCAACGGCCAGTCGGTGATCGACATCACCATGGAGCCGGCGATTTCCACCAACCCCTATTTCCAGTTCGAAGCGACTGTGCCCGAAGCGGGCGAGTTCGCCTTCACCTGGTATGACGATGACGGCTCTGTCTACAACGACAACAAGTCGATCACGATCGCCTGATCCGCGGTCCTAGGCAAAAGATGCTGCCGCCCGGTGCGCGAACCGGGCGCGGCCAATCACCCAAGGGAGGAATATGGATGAAAGTCAGGGCAATGACCGCGATTGCCGCGTTGCTGGCCGCGCCTCTGGCGGCGGTGGCCGGCCCGGACGGCGATGAGTTGGTCGTCAACGGCGAGATCAACATGGTCACCCAAACCGAAGCGCCCGCCCATCTGGATGGCGCGCTGTCCGAGTTGTACTCGGGCTGGCGCTTCCGTTCGGACGAGACCCAGGCGTTGCAGATGGATGACTTCGACAACCCGGCCATGGTCTTTGTCGACCAGGCGCAAGAGGCGTGGGACACCGCCGATGGATCCGAGGGCAAATCCTGTGCCTCGTGCCACGGCGATGCTGCCGACAGCATGGCGGGCGTGCGGGCTGTCTATCCCAAGTGGAACGAGGCCGCCGGAGAGGTGCGCACTCTGGAAGCGCAGGTCAACGACTGCCGCGAGAACCGCATGGGCGCCAAGGCGTGGAAATATGACGGTGGCGACATGGCGTCGATGACGGCGCTGATCTCGGTGCAGTCGCGCGGCCTGCCGGTCAATGTGGCGATCGACGGCCCGGCCCAGGCAACCTGGGAGATGGGCAAGGAAATCTACTACACCCGCTACGGTCAGCTGGAGCTGAGCTGTGCCAATTGCCATGAGGACAATTATGGCAACATGATCCGCGCCGACCACCTGAGCCAGGGGCATATCAACGGGTTTCCGACCTATCGTCTGAAGAACGCCAAGCTGAACACGTCCCATGCCCGCTTCAAGGGCTGCGTCCGCGACACCCGCGCCGAGACGTTCAGCCCCGGCAGCCCGGAATTCGTGGCGCTGGAACTCTATGTCGCCAGCCGCGGCAACGGCCTGTCGGTCGAAGGACCCTCGGTCCGCAACTAACACCCGGGCCCCGCACCGGAATACCGGTGCGGGGTCTTTTTTGCCCAGACAAATTCACTTTTGTGAATTTATGATGAAAACGATCAGGAAAAGGCTGCCTCATGATCTCCCGTCGCGACTTTCTTCAGGTTTCCATGGCCGCATCGGCCCTGGTGGGGGCCTCCGGCTTTGGCAATTGGTCCCGGCTGGCCGCGCAGCAGGCGCTGACCCAGGACCAGCTCCTGGAATTCGACACGTTCGGCAACCTGACCCTGATCCATATCACCGACATCCATGCCCAGCTGATGCCGATCTATTTCCGTGAGCCAGAGGTCAATCTGGGTATCGGCGCGGCCAAGGGGCAGATGCCGCATGTCACCGGCGCCGATTTCCGCCGCTTCTACGGGATCGAGGATGGCAGCCCATCGGCCTATGCGCTGACATATAACGATTTTTCCTCGCTGGCCAGGGCCTATGGCCGGGTGGGCGGCATGGACCGGGTCGCCACCGTGGTGAACGCCATTCGCGCCGACCGGCCCGATGCGCTGCTCTTGGACGGCGGCGATACCTGGCATGGCTCCTATACCTGCTTCCACACCGAGGGGCAGGATGTCGTCAACGTGATGAACGCGTTGAAACCCGATGCGATGACCTTTCACTGGGAATTCACCCTGGGCACCGACCGGGTCACCGAGCTGGTCGAAAGCCTGCCCTTTGCCTCGCTGGGCCAGAACATCTTTGACGCTGAATGGGACGAGCCGTCGGAGCTGTTCAAACCCTACAAGTTCTTCGAGCGCGGCGGCGTCAAGGTCGCGGTCATCGGCCAGGCCTTCCCCTATATGCCGATCGCCAATCCGGGCTGGATGTTTCCCGAATTCTCGTTCGGCATCCGCGAAGAGAACATGCAGGCCATGGTCGACGAGGTCCGGGCTGAGGGCGCCGAGGTCGTCGTGGTGCTGAGCCATAACGGCTTTGACGTGGACAAGAAGATGGCGGGTCGGGTCACCGGCATCGACGTCATTCTCAGTGGCCACACCCATGACGCGCTGCCCGAACCGGTGCTGGTGGAACAGACCTATGTGATCGCCAGCGGCTCGAACGGCAAATTCGTCAGCCGGGTCGATCTGGATATCCGCGATGGCCGGATGATGGGTTTGAAACACAAGCTGATCCCGATCTTTTCCGACGTGATCGCCCCCGACCCGCAGGTCACCGCCCTGATCAACGCGCAGCGCGAGCCGCATATCGACCAGCTACGCGAGGTGATCGGGCGCACCGCCGATGATGCGCTGCTCTATCGTCGCGGCAATTTCAACGGCACCTGGGACGACCTGATCTGTGACGCGCTGATCTCTGAGCGCGACGCCGATATCGCCATGTCGCCCGGCGTGCGCTGGGGGCCGTCGATCCTGCCGGGGCAGGAGATCACCCGAGAGGATATCTGGAACGTCACCTCGATGAGTTACGGCGCCGCCTATCGCACCGAGATGACCGGAGAGTTCCTGCATGTGGTGCTCGAGGATGTGGGCGACAACCTGTTCAACCCCGACCCCTATTACCAGCAGGGCGGCGACATGGTGCGTGTCGGCGGGCTGGGCTACCGCATCGACGTGACCAAGCCGCAGGGGGAACGCATCAGCGACATGACCCTGCTCAAGACCGGGGAAAAGATCGACCCGGCCAAGAATTACGTCGTCGCCGGCTGGGCCAGCGTCAACGAGGGCACCGAAGGCCCGCAGATCTGGGATGTGGTCGAAAACCACATTCGCAAACTGGGCACCGTCAACGTGACCCCCAATACATCGGTCGAGGTCGTGGGCGCCTGAGGCGCTCACAACCAGCGTAAATTTTTTGAGCGATTGCATTCACATACGCGAATGCAGTGATGCAAAGGAGGCAACAGTATGAGTGAAAGCTCTGGCAAGCACAGCCCGTCGCGCCGCCGGTTTCTGACCAGTGTCGCGGCCGCCGGTGCAGGGGCCGTGGCGGCGGGCGCGGCACGGGCCGCAGGTCCCGATCCGCTGATCACCGAGGTTCAGGACTGGGCGCGCGCCACCGGCGATGGTGTGGACGCGACCCCCTATGGCCTGCCCATCGAATACGAGGGCGACGTCATTCGCCGCAACGTGGAATGGCTGACCGCCGACACGATCAGCTCGATCAACTTTACCCCGATCCACGCGCTGGATGGCACCATCACCCCGCAGGGATGTGCCTTCGAGCGGCACCATTCGGGCGCCATCGCGCTGAAAAAGGAAGATTACCGCCTGATGATCAACGGGCTGGTCGATCAGCCGCTGGTCTTCTCCTATGCCGATCTGGAGCGTTTCCCGCGCGAAAACCACGTGTATTTCTGCGAATGCGCGGCAAACTCGGGCATGGAATGGGCCGGTGCCCAGCTGAACGGCGCCCAGTTCACCCATGGCATGATCCATAACATGGAATATTCCGGCGTCTCGCTGCGCACCCTGCTTGAAGAGGCGGGCTTGAGCGCGGCGGGCGATCTCAAGGACAAATGGGTCTATGTCGAAGGCGCCGATGCCTCGTCCAACGGCCGCTCGATCCCGATGGAAAAGGCGCTGGATGACGTTCTGGTCGCCTTCAAGGCCAATGGCGAGGCGCTGCGCAAGGAACATGGCTATCCCGTGCGCCTGGTCGTTCCCGGCTGGGAAGGCAACATGTGGGTCAAGTGGCTGCGCCGGATCGAGGTGATGGACGGCCCCGTCGAAAGCCGCGAGGAGACCTCGAAATACACCGACACGCTCGAGGATGGCACCAGCCGCAAATGGACCTGGGTGATGGACGCCAAATCGGTCGTCACCTCGCCCAGCCCGCAGGCGCCGATCACCCATGGTGCCGGTCCGCTGGTGATCACCGGCCTGGCCTGGTCGGGCCGAGGTGCGATCACCGGTGTCGATGTCTCGATAGATGGCGGCAAAAGCTGGCAGCCCGCCCGCCTGGCGGCGCCGGGACAGGACAAGGCGCTCACCCGGTTCTATCTCGATACCAACTGGGACGGGTCCGAGATGCTGTTGCAAAGCCGCGCCCGCGATTCCAGCGGCTATGTGCAGCCCACCAAGGCGCAGCTGCGCGAGGTGCGGGGCCTCAACTCGATCTATCACAACAACGCGATCCAGACCTGGTGGGTCAAGGCAAACGGAGTGGCCGAAAATGTCGAAGTTTCCTAAGCTGACCCTCACCGCCTCGGTCACCGCGCTGATGCTGTCGGCGCCGGCCTGGGCGGGCGAGTTTGGACTGGGCCGCCCGGCGCTGCCTGAAGAGATCGCCGCCTGGGATCTGGATGTCAGCCCCGATGGCACCGGCCTGCCCGCAGGCGAGGGTTCGGTCGAGGATGGCGAGATGGTGTTTGCCGAACACTGCGCCATCTGCCACGGCGATTTCGCCGAGGGGGTCGACAACTGGCCCAAGCTGGCCGGTGGCATGGACACGCTCGACCGCGAGGATCCGCTCAAGACCGTGGGCTCCTACTGGCCGCACCTGTCCACCGCCTGGGACTATGTCAACCGCTCGATGCCCTTTGGCAACGCGCAGTCGCTCAGCCCGGACGAGGTCTATGCGATCGTGGCTTATATCCTTTATTCCAACGATCTGGTGGACGACGATTTCGTGCTCTCCAACGAGAATTTCGCCGAGGTCGAACTGCCCAACGCGGGCGGGTTCATCATCGATGACCGCGAAACGTCCGAGGCGCATTTCTGGACTGACGCGCCCTGCATGGAAAACTGCAAGGACACGGTCGAGATCACCATGCGCGCCCGCGTGCTGGACGTGACGCCGGATACGGGCGGGGACAACGCGGCCGCGGCACAGCCCGAGGGGGCGGCCACTGTCACCGAAGCGGTAGCAACCGAAACGGCGGCGGAACCTGCGCCTGTGGAAGCGGCGGCGCTTGATCCCGAGCTGGTGGCAGCGGGTGAAAAGACCTTCAAGAAGTGCAAGGCCTGCCATCAGGTCGGCGAGGGTGCCAAGAACAAGACCGGCCCCATGCTCAACGGGATCGTTGGACATGCCGCCGGTGCGGTTGACGGGTTCAAGTATTCCAAGCCGATGCAGGCCGCTGGCGAAGGCGGGCTGGTCTGGACCGAGGACGAACTCGCCGCCTTCCTCGCCAAACCCAAGGCCTATATGAAGGGAACCAAGATGTCCTTTGCCGGTCTGAAGAAGGAGGATGATATCGCCGCCGTCATCGAATACCTGAAGAGTTTCGAGTAAGCGATGCGCTGGCTGGGAGGAGCGATACTGGCCGGGGCCGCCCTCACGGGTGCGGCCCGGGCCGACGAGACCGCGCGGGACATCGGCGATGCCGCGCGCGGGGAGGGGCTGTTTCAGGTCTGTGCCAGCTGCCACCAGGTGGGCGAGGGGGCCGAGCATGGCACCGGGCCGCATCTGAACGGCATCTTCGACCGCAAGGTCGCCCAGTTCGAGGATTTCGACTATTCCCCGGGCATCCTGCGCGCCCGGCGCGACGGGATGGTCTGGGACCTCGAACATCTCGACGCCTATCTGACCAATCCCAAGACGCTGGTCTCGGGCACCAACATGGAGTTTGCGGGCCTGCCTGACGCGCAGGACCGGGGCGACATCCTGGCCTATCTGCGCCGGTTCTCGGCCAGTCCCCAGAACATCCCCGAAGCGGCGCCCACCGCGCTGAAACAGGATGTGGAACTGGCGCCCGAGGTGCTGGCCATGGTGGGCGATCCCGAATATGGTGAATACCTGTCCACCGAATGCACCACCTGCCACCAGACCGATGGCGAGTATGACGGCATTCCGGTGATCACCGGCTGGCTGGCCGAGGACTTCGTTCTGGCCATGCATGCCTACAAGCAGAAGATCAGGCCACACCCGGTGATGCAGATGATGGCCGGGCGGCTGTCGGACGAGGAGATCGCAGCACTGGCCGCCTATTTCGAAGCGCTGGAATGACTTCCGGCGCTCATTTGTTTCTTGGAGGAGGAAACCAGATGACTTTGAACAGACGGACATTCCTGGGCACTGGTGTCGCGGCGGCGGCGGCGCTTCAGGCGCCGGTCGTGCTAGGTGCGGGCAAACCCCGTGTGGTGGTCGTTGGCGGCGGTGCCGGCGGCGCCACCGCGGCGCGCTATATCGCCAAGGGCGCTGCCGGGGCCATCGACGTGACCCTGGTTGAGCCGACCCGCAGCTATTACACCTGTTTCTTCTCGAACCTCTATATCGGCGGCTTTCGCGAGCTGTCGAGCATCGCCCATTCCTATGGCAAGCTGGCCAGCGAATACGGCATCAACGTGGTGCATGACTGGGCTGTGGGCATCGACCGTGACGCGCGCACCGTCAGCCTGGCAGGCGGCGGCGTGCTGCCCTATGACCGGCTGATCCTTAGCCCCGGCATCGACTTTGTCGATGGCGCGGTCGAGGGGTGGGACGTCAGCGCCCAGAACAAGATGCCCCATGCCTACAAGGCCGGGTCGCAGTCGGAACTGCTCAAGGCGCAGATCGAGGCGATGCCCGAAGGCGGCACCTTCGCCATGGTGGCCCCGCCCAATCCGTTCCGCTGCCCGCCCGGACCTTACGAGCGGGTTTCGATGGTGGCGCATGTGCTGAAACAGAAAAACCCGACCGCCAAGATCATCGTGGCCGACCCCAAGCCGAAATTCTCGAAAATGGCGCTGTTCCAGGAGGGCTGGAACACCCACTATTCGGGCATGGTCGACTGGATCGGTCCGGATTTCGGCGGCGGCGACGTTTCGGTCGATCCCGAGGCGATGACCGTCACCATCGACGGCGAAGAGACCAAGGTCGATGTCTGCAACGTGATCCCGGCGATGAAGGCGGGCCGTATCTGCGAGATCGCGGGCATCAACGAAGGCAACTGGGCGCCGGTCATCGGCCATACGATGCAAAGCCGGATGGACGAGAATATCCACGTGCTGGGCGATGCCACCAATCAGGGCGACATGCCGAAATCGGGCTTCTCGGCCAACAGCCAGGCCAAGGTGGCGGCGATGGCGGTGCGCGCGGCGCTGACCGATTCCAAGATGTTCCCGGCCAAGTTCTCGAACACCTGCTGGTCGCTGATCGGCACCGATGACGGGGTCAAGGTCGGCGCCACCTACGAGGCGACGGACGAGAAGATCGCCAAGGTGGACGGCTTTATCAGTGCCACCGGCGAAAGCGCCGAACTGCGTCAGGCCACTTACGAGGAGAGCATCGGCTGGTATGCCGGCATCACCTCGGACATGTTCGGCTGAACGGCCGCGTGGGGCGTGGTCCGCTTAGGACCACGCCTTGCGGAAGGAATGCGGCGAGGCGCCATAACGGGCGCGGAACTGCCGCGACAGGTGGCTGGTATTGGCAAAGCCGGTGGCGGCGGCAATCTCGGCCACGGTCATGTTGGTCTCGTTGAGATAGATGAAGGCACGCTCGATCCGCAGGTTGAGGTAGAACGCCATCGGTCCCTGATCCAGGTAGCGTTTGAACAACCGCTCCAACTGACGGCGCGAGATGCCCAGCCGGTCGCACAGGTCGTCATTGGTCAGCGGCTCCTCAAGTTCCGCCTCCATCAACTCGATCGCCTTGAGCAGCGCGGGGTTGCGGCTGCCGATCGCCACCGACCGCGCCGAGCGCTGCGGCGATTGCCGGCCCGAGCGCATGTGGATGCACATGTCGGCTACCACGATGGCCAGCTTGGGCCCGTGCTGCTTTTCGATCAGGGCCAGCATCATGTCGATGGCGGTATTGCCGCCGCCGCAGGTGGTGACCCGCCCGTCCAGCTCGTAGATGTTCGGGGTCGGTGTCAGATCCGGAAAGGCCTCGGCAAAGCCGGGCTGGTTTTCCCAATGCAGGGTGAAACGGCGCCCTTCCAGCAGCCCCGCCCGGGCCAGGGCAAAGGCACCGGTACAGATGCCGCCCAGGGCGCTGCCATGGCGGTATTCCCGCCGCAGCCAGGCCAGTACGGCGGGGGAGTAGCTTTTCTCCGGTTCGACCCCGGCGCAGACAAAACCCATCGCCTCGGGCGGCAGCGGCGCCAGCGCCTGATCCGGGGTGATGCGCAGCCCGTTGGAACAGGTGACCGGCGCGCCGTTCTCGGTCATCGTATGCCAGGTATATAGCTGCTTCTTGGTCAGCTGGTTGGCGATGCGCAGGGGTTCGATGGCCGCCGCCACTGCCAGCATCGTCGCCTTGGGCAGCAACAGAAAGCGGAAATCCTGCGACGGCCCGTCATAGTTCAGCGAAACCGAGGCGGAGGCTGCTTTGGAAACAAAGGGGGTCTGGGTCATGGCGCTCTGATCGGGAAGGAGCCGGCAAGGGCTCCGACGGGTTACATGCCCGTACCGTGCTGCTTGCCCGGCGCAAGGTCAATATGCGTCGCATTGTTGCCGATTTGCGTCATGCCGTCGTGCGTGTCTGCGGCAAACGAATTCGCCTCCGGCCCTTGCAGCCCCCCCAAGGCGACACTAAGACTCGTGTAACCCTCCTCGGGTAATGTCCCGAACCAACGCTAAGAGCAGGCAGGTCCCAGATGTTCGATCCCGTCGATACCTACATGAATACCCTTGTCCCCATGGTGGTCGAACAGACCAGCCGGGGCGAGCGCGCCTATGACATCTTCTCGCGCCTGCTGAAGGAGCGGATCATCTTCATCAACGGCCCGATTCATGACGGGATGAGCCATCTGATCGTGGCTCAGCTGCTGCATCTGGAGGCCGAGAACCCGAACAAGGAAATCTCGATCTACATCAACAGCCCCGGTGGCGTGGTGACCAGCGGCCTGTCGATCTATGACACCATGCAGTATATCAAGCCGAAATGCTCGACCCTGGTGATCGGCCAGGCGGCCTCGATGGGCTCGGTCCTGCTGGCGGGTGGTGAAAAGGGCATGCGCTTCTCGCTGCCCAACAGCCGCATCATGGTGCACCAGCCCTCGGGCGGGTATCAGGGCCAGGCCAGCGACATCATGATCCATGCCGCCGAGACCCAGAAGCTCAAGGACCGGCTCTATGACATCTATGTCAAGCACACCGGCCAGACCAAGAAAGCCGTTGAAAAGGCGCTGGACCGCGACAATTTCATGTCGCCGGAAGAGGCCAAGGAATGGGGTCATATCGACGAGATCGTCGAAAGCCGCAGCAAGGGCGACGACGCCTGATCGGCAGGTGGTGCGCGGACAACCCCGCGCACCGGGAAGTTTGACATTGTAGCGGCCGGTATGCTGGCCTAAGCTTCATGAACAATCGGCCTCCCGCCCGCGCGGAGCGGGGCGCCGGGACGAAGGCCGGAAAGGGTGACCATGGCGACGAATTCAGGCGGTGACAGCAAGAACACGCTTTACTGCAGCTTCTGCGGCAAGAGCCAGCACGAGGTGCGCAAACTGATCGCGGGTCCGACGGTGTTCATCTGCGACGAATGTGTCGAGCTGTGCATGGACATCATCCGCGAAGAGACCAAAAGCAGCAGTCTGAAATCCTCGGACGGGGTGCCGACGCCGCGCGATATCTGTGATGTGCTGGATGACTATGTGATCGGCCAGTCCACCGCCAAGCGGGTGCTGTCGGTTGCCGTGCACAACCATTACAAGCGTCTGAATCACGCCCAGAAGGCCGGCAACGATATCGAACTGGCCAAATCGAACATCCTGCTGATCGGCCCCACGGGCTGCGGCAAGACGCTGTTGGCGCAGACGCTGGCGCGCATTCTGGATGTGCCGTTCACGATGGCCGATGCCACCACCCTCACCGAAGCCGGTTACGTGGGCGAGGATGTGGAGAACATCATCCTCAAGCTGTTGCAGGCCAGCGAATACAATGTGGAACGGGCGCAGCGCGGCATCGTCTATATCGACGAGGTCGACAAGATCACCCGCAAGTCGGAAAACCCCTCGATCACCCGCGACGTGTCGGGCGAGGGGGTGCAGCAGGCGCTGCTGAAGCTGATGGAAGGCACCGTGGCCAGCGTGCCGCCGCAGGGCGGGCGCAAGCATCCGCAGCAGGAATTCCTGCAAGTGGATACCACCAATATCCTGTTCATCTGCGGCGGCGCATTTGCAGGTCTCGACAAGATCATCGCGCAGCGCGGCAAGGGCAGCGCCATGGGCTTTGGCGCCGATGTGCGCGCCAGTGACGAGCGCGGGGTGGGCGAGCTCTTTACCGAGCTGGAGCCTGAGGACCTGCTGAAATTCGGCCTGATCCCGGAATTTGTCGGCCGTCTGCCGGTGCTGGCGACGCTTGAGGATCTGGACGAGGATGCGCTGGTCACCATCCTGACCAAGCCCAAGAACGCATTGGTCAAGCAGTATCAGCGCCTGTTCGAGCTGGAAGATACCGAGCTGGACTTTACCGATGACGCGCTGAAGGCGATCGCCAAGCGCGCCATCGAAAGGAAGACCGGCGCGCGCGGCTTGCGTTCGATCATGGAGGATATCCTGCTGGATACCATGTTCGACCTGCCCAGCATGAACGACGTGACCAAAGTGGTGGTGAACGAAGAGGCGGTGACCTCGGATGCGCAGCCGCTGTTGATCTATGCCGAAAACGAAAAGGGATCGGCAAGCGCCGGCTGAGAGCCGGGGAAGAGCGGATAGGGCGGCGCGGAACTTCCGCGCCGTTTTGTGTTGAAGAGGGAGAAGGGGGCGCTGCCCCCGTCACCTGCGGTGACTCCCCCGGGATATTTTCAGCAAGAGGAAGAAGCCATGTGCAGGCATGGCGATCGGGAAAGGAGCAGCAAGGTGGGTATCAGGCGGATTTCATCGGGTGGCCCGTTTGAGGCCAAGATCGGCTATTGCCGTGCGGTGGTGGCGGGCGGTTTCGTGCATGTTGCGGGCACGGTCGGGCAAGGTGATGATGTGGTGGCGCAGTGCCGTTCCGCGCTGGAAGTCATCGGTGCGGCGCTGAAAGAGGCCGGCGCGGGATTCGCCGATGTCGTGCGGGTGAACTACTATCTGCCCGACGCGGCGGAATTCGAGCCCTGCTGGCCGATCCTGGCCGAGACCTTTGGCGCAAATCCGCCGGCGGCGACGATGATCGAATGCGGGTTGATCGATCCCAAATACCGGATCGAGATCGAAGTCACGGCCTTGTTGCCACAATAACGGCTGCGTGGGCCTGTCGCGGGGCTGGCCTCTGGACCTTGGCGCGCGCATCGGTCATATCTGCTGATAAGTCACTTTCGGAGGTACCCTATGGGAATCCTGAACACCCTGCTGCGCGCCGTGACCTGGTGGAACGGTGCCACGCTGAACACCCGGATCTATACCGCCCGCAAGGGCACCAAGGTGGGCGAGGACGCGCAGGGAAACGTCTTTTATCGCAACGGTGATGACAGCCAGCGCTGGGTCATCTTCAACGGAGAGGCCGAGGCCAGCCGAATCGACCCGGAATGGCATGGCTGGCTGCACCGGACCTGGGATGAGCCGCCGACCGAGCGGCCGTTGCCTCACAAGGCCTGGGAAAAGCCGCATCAGGAGAACCTGACCGGCACCCCGCTGGCCTATGTCCCGGCGGGATCACTGCGCCGACCCAAGCCGGTCGAACGGCGCGATTACGAGGCCTGGAGCCCGGAATAAAGAGGCGGATATGTCCAGCCACAACATGACAGAAGTTCTGGTCGGCGGTGCGGTACTGGCCGCGGCGCTGGCCTTTGGCGTTTATGCAAGCCAAGCAACCGGCCTGTCGCGCGCCACCGGCGGATACGAACTGGCGGCTTCGTTCCGCTCGCTCGAAGGGGTGACCGTGGGCACCGATGTGCGGCTGGCGGGCGTCAAGATCGGCACCGTCACCGGGGTCGATCTGAACCCCGAAAGCTATCGCGCCGATACGCGGTTTACCGTCATCGAGGGGATCCAGATTCCCGATGACAGCGCGGCGGTGATCTCGTCCGAGGGGCTGCTGGGCGGCAATTTCCTGGAGATCATGCCGGGTGGTTCGGCCTTTTACTTCGAACCGGGCGACGTGATCGACGACACCCAGGGCGCGGTCAGCCTGATCTCGCTGCTGGTCAAGTTCGTGGCGGGCGACGGGAGCGGCGAGTGATCCGTCTTGCCGCGCTCATTCTGACCCTGCTGGCAGCGCCGGTGCTGGCGTCGGATCAGGTGACCTCGGGCGCCGGGGCCTTGTTGCGCGGCCTGGACAAGGTCAGCGGCCAGACCGAGGATTTCCGGGTTGGAAACGGCGAGACGGCCGAGATCTACGGGCTGGATGTGGCGTTGGGCGATTGCCGCTATCCGGTCGAGAACCCCACCGGCGACGCCTTTGCCTATCTCACTATCTGGGAGCATGGCCAGCGGCAGGCGATCTTTGATGGCTGGATGATCGCCTCGTCCCCGGCGCTGAGCGCGCTGGACCACTCCCGCTATGATGTCTGGGTAATCCGCTGTATGACGCCCTGAGGGCTCTGCTCGATCACGGCCGAGAAATCCGCCGATCCATCCAGCGCGCGTTCCAGCCGGCGCCGGTATTCGGCGCGTGGGATTTCGACCGCGCCCAGCGAGGCCAGATGCGCGGTCAGGAACTGGGTGTCGAACAGGGTGAACCCGGTTTGTCGCAGCCTGTCGACCAGATGTGCCAGCGCGATCTTTGACGCGTCGGTGCGGCGCGAGAACATGCTCTCGCCAAAGAAGGCCGCGCCCAGAACCACGCCATAGACGCCGCCGATCAACTGCGTCCCGTCCCAGATTTCCAGCGAATGGGCATGACCCAAGCGGTGCAGCGCCAGATAGCTGGCGCGGATCTCGGGGTTGATCCAGGTTTCGGCCCGGTCGGCGCAGCCGTCCACCACACCCGCAAAGTCTCGGTCGATGCTGACCTGATAGTCGCCGCGCCGCATGCGCCGCGCCAGGCTGCGTGACAGGTGAAAGCTGTCCAGAGGAAACACGCCGCGTCGCATCGGATCGACCCAGAAAACCTCGGGGTCGTCACGGTGCTCTGCCATGGGGAAAATGCCGATGGAATAGCCATGCAGCAGGAGTTCGGGCGCGAGTGTCATGCCGCGCCCGATACGCGGTGCGGAGCCGGATCCGGGACCCGGCCCCCACGGTCAGTCGGCCAGGTTCTCCGCAAGCCAGCGCTCCAGCCAGTGGATGTTATAGGTGCCGCTCTGGACGTCGGGCTCTTGCAGCAGCGCGTGAAACAGCGGCACCGTGGTGTCGATCCCGTCCACGATCAGCTCGCTCAGCGCCCGTTGCAGGCGGGCCAGCGCCTCGGGCCGGTCGCGGCCCTGCACGATCAGCTTGGCGATCAGGCTGTCGTAATAGGGTGGAATCGAATAGCCGGTATAAAGCGCCGAATCCATCCGAACGCCCAGACCTCCGGGCGCGTGATAGGCGGTGATCCTGCCGGGGCAGGGCGAGAAGTTCGGCAGTTTCTCGGCGTTGATCCGCACCTCGATCGCGTGGCCGTTGATCTGCAGATCGTCCTGGGTAAAGGACATCGGCAGGCCAGCGGCAACCCGGATCTGCTCGCGCACCAGATCGACGCCAAAGATGCCCTCGGTCACCGGATGCTCCACCTGAAGGCGGGTGTTCATCTCGATGAAGTAGAACTCGCCATTCTCGTAGAGGAATTCCACGGTACCGGCGCCGATATAGTTGATCCGGGCCACCGCATCGGCACAGATCTTGCCGATCCGGGCGCGTTCCTCTGGAGTGATGCAGGGGCCGGGGGCCTCTTCGAACACTTTCTGGTGACGGCGTTGCAGCGAGCAGTCGCGCTCGCCCAGATGCACCGCGTTGCCCTTGCCGTCGCCAAAGACCTGGATCTCGATATGGCGCGGCGTGGTCAGGTATTTCTCGATATAGACTTCGTCATTGCCAAAGGCGGCCTTGGCCTCGGAGCGCGCGGTGGAAAAGGCGTGCTCCATCTCCTTGGCATTGCGGGCGACCTTCATGCCGCGGCCGCCGCCGCCGGCGGTGGCCTTGATGATCACCGGATAGCCGATCGCGTCACCGACCCGACGCGCCTCGACCAGATCGGCCACGCCGCCATCCGAGCCGGGAACGACGGGGATACCCAGTTCCTTGGCGGTTTCCTTGGCGGTGATCTTGTCGCCCATGATGCGGATATGTTCCGCCGAAGGGCCGATGAAGGTGATTCCGTGATCTTCGACGATCTGCACGAAACCGGCGTTTTCGGACAGAAAGCCATAGCCGGGATGGATCGCCTGGGCGCCGGTGATCTCGCAGGCCGAGATGATGGCGGGCACCGAGAGATAGCTCTGGCTGCCTGGGGCGGGGCCGATGCAGACCGATTCGTCGGCCATGCGCACATGCATCGCGTCGCTGTCGGCGGTGGAGTGCACGGCAACCGTGGCGATCCCCATCTCGCGCGCGGCGCGGATCACACGCAGGGCGATCTCGCCTCGGTTCGCAATCAGGATCTTGTCGAACATGACGGCGCCCTTATTCGATGATGACCAGCGGGGTGCCGAATTCCACGGCGTCGCCGTCTCCCACCAGGATGCGTTTCACGGTGCCCGCGCGCGGGGCGTGGATGTGGTTCATGGTCTTCATCGCCTCGACGATCAGCAGCGTGTCACCTTCGGCAACGCTGGCGCCGACGCTGACGAACGAGGGCGCGCCCGGTTCACCCTGCAGATAGACGGTGCCAACCATGGGCGAGGTCACGGCGCCCGGATGGGCAGCGGGGTCCTCGGTGCTGGCCGGCGCAGCAGTGGGCGCCGCAGGGGCCGCCGGGGCCGGAGCGGCGTGGGCAGCGGCGGGCACGGCGACCTGCACCGGCGCCGCTGCGGGCAACACGCGGCTGACGCGCACGTTCAGGCTGTCTTCCTCGCCATATTCACGCTTGACCTGTACTTCGGTCAGATCGTTTTCCCGCAGCAATTCGGCCAGCGCCTTGATGAATGCCACATCCGCTTCGTGTCTGCTGTCTGTCATGAGTGTCCTCGACGGTTCCCCTTGGCCCGTTTGTGGTGTTCGGGCTCGTGAATTACGCGGCGTTATAGGCCAAGCGCCGGGCCATGAAAAGCGCCCTGTCATCGGGAAACATGGGGTTTGCGCCGCCCGATTGCGAGGAAAATGCGATCAAAGCGGCATTCCGGAGAGTTTCGCCACCAGTTCCGGCAGCTTGCGGGCGCCGAATTTTTGCAGCAACCGGGCGCGATGGGCCTCGATGGTGCGATAACTGAGGCCCAGTTCCGCACCCACCTCCTTGGCCGACAGGCCCCGGCAGGTCAACAGCGCCACCTCGCGTTCGCGCGGGGTCAGCTCGACCACACGTCGTTCTTCGGAGATGTCGGCAAAACTCCAGATCCCATGGCGGAACGGGTCGTCGGGCGTCAGCGATTTGCCGCGCGCCCGGCACCAGAACAGATCGCCATCGCGGCGGCGCATGATGCGTTCGTCAGTGTAATAACCGGTCTCGCGCATGGCCTGCAGGCCGCGCTTGCCGATGCGCTCGAAATCCTCGTGACTGGGATAGAGCCTGAGCAGCGGCATGTCGCGATAGTCGCTTTCCTGCCCGCCGAACATGCTGGCGAAATGCAGGTTGCACCGCCGGATGACGCGGTTTTCCAGCTCTACCAGACCGATAGGTGCATATTCGAAGCCGGGGTCACTCATGCCGCGTATGGTGACGGGTATTTCTACGGAATTGAAGCGAAAGCTGCGTCTTGGCAGGATTTGCCACAGATCTTTTGGGGAGGACGGAGCAATGGTTTCCATCGCGGGCTGGGGGCATACCAAATTCGGCAAGCTGACAGACATGTCGGTCGAGGACATGATCACCATCGCCGGGCGCGAGGCATTGGCCGATGCCGGGCTGGGCGCCGAGGCGGTCGACGGCATCTGGGTGGGTCATTTCAATGCCGGGCTGGTGGGGGACGGCTTCCCCTCCTCGCTGGCGATGAGCATCGATCCGGCGCTGCGTTTCAAACCCGCGACCCGGTTGGAGAATGCCTGCGCGTCGGGTTCGGCTGCGGTGTTTGCGGCGCGTCAGGCGATCCTGTCGGGCGAGGCGCGGGTGGCGTTGGTGATCGGGGTGGAAAAGATGACCCATCTGCCCACCGCCGAAGTGGCCGCGGCCCTTGGCCATGCGGCGTATCAAAAGGAAGAGGCGGGACTGTCCTTTCCAGGCGTCTTTGCGCAATTTGCGCAGGCCTATTTCGACCGCTATGGCGATCACAGCCGGGCGCTGGCCCGGATTGCCGCCAAGAACCACGGCAATTCTGTCAACAACCCGCTGGCACAGTTGCAGAAACCGCTGGACGAGGCGTTCTGCGCCGAGGTGTCCGATCGCAACCCGATCATCGCCGCGCCGCTGAAAAAGACCGACTGTTCGCTGGTCTCGGACGGGGCGGCGGCCCTGGTGCTGGTGGCCGACGATATACTGGGTGAGGTGACCAAGGCCGCGCGGCTGCGCGGCGTGGCGCAGGTGAATGACATCATGCCGATGTCGCAGCGCGATCTGCTGGCCTTCGAGGGGCCGCGCCGGGCGATCCACCGGGCCTATGACCGGGCTGGCGTCACCGTCAGCGATATCGACGTGGCCGAGGTTCATGACTGTTTCACCATCGCCGAGTTGCTGATCTACGAGGCGATGGGGCTGGCCGCGCACGGCCATGCGGCTGACTTGCTGGAGGGCGGTGTTGTCCATGCGGGCGGGCGGCTGCCGGTGAACCTGTCCGGCGGGCTCAAGGCCAAGGGGCACCCGGTCGGCGCCACCGGTGTATCCATGCACGCCCTGATCGCGCGGCAGGTGCTGGGGCAGGCGGACGCGATGCAGCATCCGGGCGCCGAACTGGGGCTGGTCTTCAACATGGGGGGATCGGGGGTGGCCAATTACGCCTCGATCCTGGAACCGGTCAAGGCATGAATATCGGCCTATGGCTGGCGCGGCAGGCGCAGGCGGGCGGCGAGCGCCCGGCGCTCTATCTCGGGCGCGATATGGTGGCCGATTATGCGGGGTTTCACGACCGCGCCGCGCGGGTGGCGGGCTGGCTCAGCGGGCAGGGTGTGGCGCCGGGCGACCGCGTCGCGCTGTTCATGGGCAACAGCCCCGATTATCTGATCCTGCAATATGGCATCTGGTATGCCGGGGCCGCGGCGGTCCCGATCAATGCCAAGCTGCACGGGCGCGAGGCGGCCTATATCCTTGCCGACTCCGAAACCACGATCACCTTTGCCACGCCCGATCTGGCCGCCGCCCTGTATGAGGCCCAGGCGCCGGGCCGCATTGTCGAGACGGGCGCGGCCGGGCTGGCCGTGATCCTTGCCGCCGACCCGGTCACGGCCCCGGCGCAATGTGATCCCACCGATCTGGCTTGGCTCTTTTACACCTCGGGCACCACGGGCAGACCCAAGGGGGTGATGATTACCCACCGGATGCTGATGGCGGTCTCGCTTGCCTATCCGGTGGATGTTGACCCGGTCACGCCCGAGGATACGGTGCTTTATGCCGCCCCGATGAGCCATGGCGCCGGGCTCTACAACATGGTGCATGTGCTGCGCGGGGCACGCCATGTCTGCCCGGCCTCGGGCGGGTTCGACCCGGGCGAGATCTTCGATCTGGCGCGCCATTTCAGCCGGGTGCAGATGTTTGCAGCGCCCACCATGGTCAAGCGGATGACCGAGCAGGCCCACGCCAGCGGAGAAACCGGCGAGGGGCTGCGCACCGTGGTCTATGCGGGTGGGCCGATGTATCTGGCCGATATCGTCGAGGCGGTCGACCATTTCGGGCCGACCTTTGTACAGATCTATGGTCAGGGCGAATGCCCGATGGGTATCACCGCCCTGTCGCGCCATGACGTGACCGACCGTAACCACCCGCGCTGGCAGGCGCGGCTGGCCAGCGTCGGGCGCGCGCAATCCCCGGTCCAGTTGCGCATCGGGGATGGGGATGGCGCGCCGTTGCCGCCGGGCCAGACCGGCGAGGTCATGGTGCGCGGCGACGTGGTGATGCCGGGGTACTGGCGCAATCCGCAGGCAAGTGCCAAGGCTTTGCGCGACGGCTGGTTGATGACCGGCGATATGGGGTTTCTGGATGCGGATGGGTATCTGACGCTTCAGGACCGCTCCAAGGACCTGATCATCTCGGGTGGATCGAACATCTATCCCCGCGAGGTCGAGGAGGTCTTGCTGACCCATCCGCTGGTGCGCGAGGCCTCGGTCGTGGGCCGGCCCCATCCGGACTGGGGCGAGGAGGTGGTGGCCTTTGTGGTGGGTGAGGCCGAGGCGGCAGAGCTTGACGCGCTCTGCACCCGGAACATCGCGCGGTTCAAGCGGCCCAAGCACTATCGCTGGCTGCCGGATCTGCCCAAGAACAATTACGGCAAGGTTCTCAAGACCGAACTGCGCCGGATGCTGGAGGACGAGGGATGACCGATCTGAGCGGAAAAACGGCGCTGGTGACCGGCTCGGTCCAGGGCATCGGGCTGGCGATTGCCAAGGTGCTGGCGGGGGCCGGTGCCCGCATCGCGGTGCACGGGCTGGCCGATGCGGATGAGGCCGAGGCGGCCTGTGCTGCGATGCGCGCGGCGGGCGCGCCCGAGGCGCGGTTCTTTGCCGGCGACTTGCGCGACCCTGGCCAGATCGCCACGCTGATGCGCGAGGTGGCCCATTGGGGCGGCGCCGATATCCTGGTCAACAATGCCGGTATCCAGCGCACCGGGCCGCTGGCCCAGATGGCGGGCGAGACCTGGGAGACGATCCTGTCCGTCAATCTCAGCGCCGCCTTCTACACCATGCAGGCCGCCATGCCTGCCATGGCCGAGCGCGGCTATGGCCGGGTGATCAACATCGCCTCGGTGCATGGTCTGGTGGGTTCGGTCGAGAAGGCGCCCTATGTGGCGGCCAAGCACGGGCTGATCGGGCTGAGCAAAGTGGCGGCGCTGGAATATGCGGCGCTTGGTGATCGGGGCCGGGGCGGTGTGACCGTGAATTGCATCTGTCCGGGTTGGACTGAAACCGCCATTCTCGAGCCGCAGATCGCCGCGCGGATGGCGGCGCTAGGCGCCGATCGCGAGGCGGCTATGGCCGATCTGATGGCCGAGAAACAGCCCTCGCGCCGGGCCTCGGACCCTGCCGAAATCGGGGCGCTGGCGCTGTGGCTTTGCGCCCCCACCGCCCATAACGTGACCGGGGCCGCGATCCCGGTGGATGGCGGCTGGACCGCGCAATAGGTCAGAGCGCGCTGAACCAGTCAGGCAGGCGGGTGCGGATGCGCGGCGTGTCCCGGCGCGCGCGTACCACGCCGGGACCTGTCTCGCGGACAGGTTGGGTCGAGATATCGGCATAGGCGCGCGGCTCGGCCTCTTCCCATGGCAGCTCCGGCAGCGCCTCGAACTGTTTGAAGAAACGGCGGCTGTCGGTGCCGGGGTTGAGCCAGGCCTGGCCGGGATTACCCAGGCCCGGCTGGTCGGCCACCTCTCGCCGGTGTTCGGCTGCGCGTGCCAGCGCGGCGCTGTTGGCGTATTTCAGATGCACCAGATAGACACCGCGCGGCATGATGAAGGGGAAGCTCTCGACCCGTGCCGGTCGCAGCTGCACCCCGTGCGCCTTGAGACCGATCCTGTTGCGCACCGCCCAGGCCTTGGAGTAGTTGCCTGTAAAGACCGCGCTCTGGCGATGCTTCAGGACCGGTTCGTCCCCGCTCAGCGCGGCGTCCTCGGCCCGTTCACCCAGATTCAGTCCCAGGGAAAAAACGGCGCTGCGACGCTGGCGGGCGAAGAAATCGGCGAAACCGTCGAATCGCTCTGGGTCGAGGCAGATCAGTTCATCCGCGTCGGTGCGGATCACCCAGTCGTAAATCTGGTTCAGCCCGTTCTGAAACGCGTTGAGCATGTCGCCCCGTCGGGTGTCGAACCGGCTGAGATCGTCGCGCGGGATGGTCAGGATGCTGGCGCCGGGACAGATGCGGGCAATCTCGGGGTCGGTGCCATGGGCCACTACGTAAAGATGCTCGGCGCCCAATTGGCGTGCAAAGTGCCGGTACCATTGACCCAGCGCCCAGTGATCGCGGTAAACCATGGTGATCGCACATATTTTCATGCGCTCATTTAGGCAGGCGCGGACCTTTCGGGCAAGAGTCGGAAATTGGGAATTTCCGACCAGGAAAAGTCCTTTTCCTGGTCGTTTTCCGTGCCGGAAAACGGTCTCATCCACGCAAAAAAAAGAACCGGCCCTGTGGGGCCGGTCGAAGGTATCGGCAGGGGCTGATAGCCCTGCACGACGGGGAGTGTGAAGTCAGATCGCCAGATACTCGGATCGCAGTTCGGCGTTTCCGAGCACTTCGGCGGCGCTGCCGTCAAAGACGATCGTGCCGGTATCCAGGATCACCGCGCGGTCGGCCAGTTCCAGCGCCCGCACCGCGTTCTGTTCGACGATGATCGTGGTCATGCCCTGTTCCTTGATGTGGATGAGGGTCTTTTCGATCTCGTCCACGATGACCGGGGCCAGCCCCTCATAGGGTTCGTCCAGCAATAGAACCTTGATGTCCCGGGCCAGAGCGCGCGCGATGGCCAGCATCTGCTGTTCGCCGCCCGAAAGCGTGACACCCTCCTGTTTGCGCCGTTCGCCCAGGCGCGGGAACAGGTCGTAGAGCCGGTCGATCGACCAACCGATCGGCGGCGCGATCTGGGCCAGTTGCAGATTCTCTTCGACTGTCAGTCCGGGGATGATCCGGCGATCCTCGGGGACCAGTCCCAGCCCGGCCTGCGCGGCCTCGTAGCTGGTCATGTTGTGCAGCGGCTGATGGTCCAGCCAGATCTCGCCATGGGTCACCATCGGAGATCCGGTGCGCGCGATCGAGCGCAGGGTCGAGGTCTTGCCCGCCCCGTTTCGCCCAAGCAGGGCCAGGATCTCGCCCTCGTGCACGTTGAAGTTCACGCCCTGCACGATGTAGCTTTCGCCGTAATAGGCATGCATGTCCCAGACCGACAGGAAAGCGGGGGCGGTGGTGGCCTGGTTGGCGTTCTTGGAGAAATCGGGTTTTACGTTCATGGTTTATCCTTTCTCACTCATCTTGTCCGAAAACCGGTTCCCGGTTTTGGGGATGAGTGACGCACTCCCTTACGCACTTTCGCCCAGATAGGCTTCGCGCACCTTCGGATGACCCTTGATGTTTTCGGGCGTGTCCTCGACCAGCGGCGTGCCCTGGGCCAGGACGGTGATCCGCTCGGCCAGGCTGAACACCACGTGCATGTCATGTTCGATGATGGCGATGGTGATGTCGCGTTCCTGTTTGATCTGCTTGAGCAGGTCGATGGTATTGTTGGTATCGGCCCGTGCCATGCCCGCGGTCGGTTCATCCAGCAGCAGCAGTCGGGGTTCCTGGCTCAGGCACATGCCGATTTCCAGCCGCCGCTTGTCGCCGCGAGACATGGCGGCGGCATGCATGTGCCGCTTGTCGGCCATCCGCATCTCTTCCAGCATATGCATGGCCCGGTCCACGACGTCTTTCTGCTGGCTTACCGAGGGCAGCGCGTTCAGTTCGAACGCGCCGTCCCGTTTGGCGAAACAGGGGATCATCATGTTTTCCAGAACCGTCAGATCGCCAAAGATCTCTGGCGTCTGAAACACGCGGCTGATGCCCATCTGATTGATCTCGTAAGGGGCGCGTCCCAGAACGGACTGGCCGTCGAACATGACGCTGCCGCTATCCGGGATCAGCTTGCCGACCAGGCAGTTGAGCAAGGTGGACTTGCCCGCGCCATTCGGTCCGATGATGGCGTGAACGGTGTTTTCGGCCACGCTCAGGTTGACATCGGACAGCGCCTGAAGACCACCGAACCGCTTGCCCACATTCTTGACTTCGAGAATTCCCATGATCCCGGCTCCTTATTCCGCAGGCTCGTGCTTGGTCTTGGCCTCACCCGAGCGCTTGCCCCGGTTGCGCAGCCAGTTGCCCAGCCGCTGGCCGCCTTCGACAAGGCCGCCGGGCAGGAAGATCACCACCAGCATGAACAGGATACCCAGCGTCAGGTGCCAGCCCTTGCCGATGAACGGGTGCACGATGAAGACCATGAAGTCTTCGATCCCGTCGGGCAGGAAGCTGAACCACTGGTGCAGGATGGTGTCGTTGATCTTCGAGAAGATGTTCTCGAAATACTTGATGAAGCCCGCGCCCAGAACCGGCCCGATCAGGGTTCCCGCACCGCCGAGGATGGTCATCAGCACCACCTCGCCGCTTGCGGTCCACTGCATCCGCTCGGCGCCCGCCAGCGGGTCCATCGCCGCCATCAGGCCACCGGCCAGACCGGCATACATGCCCGAGATGACGAACGCCGCCAGAGTGTAGGGGCGCGGATTGAGACCTGTATAGTTCATGCGCTGCTGGTTCGATTTCACCGCCCGCAGCATCATGCCAAAGGGCGAGCGGAAGATGCGGATGGCGAGATAGAACATGACCATCATGATCACCGCGCACAGGTAATAGCCCGCGTTGAAGTCAAAGCTCCAGGCGCCGAGGTCGAGCTTGTAGGTCGAGCGCATCGACAGGCCGAACAGATGCGGCATGTCGGGCAGGCTGTCCCGGTGGAAAATCTGCGGATCGTCGGCGTAGACCTGAAGCCCGGTTTCCCCGTTGGTCAGGTTGAACTTGGGGTTCGACAGCACCGAATAGGCCAGCGCAAAACTCATCTGCGCAAAGGCCAGTGTCAGGATCGAGAAATAGATGCCCGAGCGGCGCAGGCTGACATAACCGATCAGCAGCGCGAACAGCGCGGCCACGACGACACTCAGCGCGATGGCCGGGATCACGTTGTAGCTGAGCAGCTTGAACATCCATACGGCCGAATAGGAGCCGACGCCCAGAAAGGCCGCGTGGCCGAAGCTGAGATAGCCGGTCAGGCCGAACAGGATGTTGAAGCCGATTGCGAAGATGCCGAAGATCACGAACCGCTGCATCAGGTCGGGATAGCCTGCATTGAACTGCGCCATGGCGCTTCCGGTCGGGAAGGGGTTCAGGATGAACGGCGCCAGCAGGGTGAGGATCGCCACGATGATGAGAAGCGAAGTGTCTTTCTTGTCCAGTCCCAGCATGGGTTAGTCCTCCATCACGCCCTTGCGGCCCAACAGGCCCCGAGGACGGGTCAGCAGAATGATGATTGCGACCAGATAGATGATGATCTGGTTGATGCCCGGGATGGTGGTGGTGGCCCAGGTGGTCGAGGCAAAGCTTTCCAGCACACCCAGCAGGAACCCGGCCGCGACGGCGCCCGGCAGGCTGCCCATGCCGCCGACCACGACGACGACGAAGCTGAGTACCAGGAAATCCATGCCCATGTGATAGTTGGGCGGGTTGAGTGGCCCGTACATGACACCCGCCAGACCGGCCACACCGGCGGCGATGCCGAACATGATGGTAAACCGCTTGTCGATATTGATGCCCAACAGGCCCACGGTCTCGCGATCCGCCATGCCCGCGCGCACCACCATGCCGAAGGTGGTGAATTGCAGGAAGGCGAAGACACCGCCGATGATCACCGCTGCAAAAGCGAAATAGACCAGGCGCCAGATGGGATAGATGATCGCGTTCGGGTCAAAGCCCAGCATCAGCCCGATATCGAGCGAACCCTTGAGTGCCGAGGGTTCCGGCGTCTGGATCGGGTTGGCGCCGAAGAAATACTTGATGATCTCCTGCAACACGATGGCCAGGCCAAAGGTCACCAGGATCTGGTCGGCATGGGGACGCTTGTAGAAATGCTTGATCAGCCCGCGCTCCATCGCATAGCCGATGAACAGCATGATCGGGATGGCGAAAATGACCGCCAGCGGCACCGACCAGTCGATGATCGCGGCGCCGGTCTCGGGCCCGAACCAGGAATGAACATAGGGGGTATCGACTTTCAGCGGATTTCCGAGGAAATCCTTCTGTGTTTCGTCGATGGTCTGAAAACTCAGATTGAGAATGCGTTGCAGCATGACGGCGCAGAACGCCCCGATCATGAACAGCGCACCATGGGCGAAGTTGACGACGCCCAGTGTCCCGAAGATCAGCGTCAGGCCCAGCGCGATCAGCGCATAGGCAGAGCCCTTGTCGAGCCCGTTTAGAATTTGCAGCAGGATTGCGTCCATCGTCCCCACCCTTGGCTGGTACTGTTTGCTCTTCCCGATGTGCGATCGGGAAGAGCAAGGTCACGACATTTCAAGACTTGTCGTCGAAAGGTCCGGTTGCCGGATCAGGCGCCCGGGTTGCACTGGCCCAGCGTGGCCTCGTCGCCACCGAACATCGGGTGGTTCGGCGGATACATGACCTGCTCGACCGGGGTGACCTCGACGATTTCCAGCGTGTCATAGGCGTTGGTCGGGTTCTGCGCACCGCGCACGACCAGAACGTCCTTGAAGCACTGGTGGTCGTCGGCGCGATAGAGTGTTTTGCCGTTGCCCAGACCATCGAATTCGAAGCCTTCCAGCGCCTCGACCACACCGCAGGGGTTGAAGGTTCCGGCCCGCTCGCAGGCATCGGCATAAAGCAGAACCTGGGCATAGCAGGTCTGGGCCGAGTTCGACGGCGGCTTGCCGTACTTCTCGCCGAACGACTTGACGAAGGCGCGCGAGCCCTCGTTGTCGAGCTGCCAGTTGTAGTTCATAGAGCCCAGCACGCCCTTGATGTTGTCGCCGGCACCGGCGGCCATCAGTTCCGAATAGAGCGGCACGACGATCTTGAAGTCCTTGCCATTGGCGACCTTGTCCAGCAGGCCGAACTGGATGGCGTTGGTCAGCGAGTTGACCATGTTGCCGCCATAGTGGTTCAGAACCAGCACGTCGGCGCCCGAGTTCAGGACCGGCGCGATATAGGACGAGAAATCGGTCGAGGCGAGCGGGGTCTTGACCGTGTTCACGGTTTCCCAGCCAAGTGCCTCGGTCGAGGCCACGATCGACTCTTCCTGTGTCCAGCCCCAGTTGTAGTCGGCGGTCAGGTGGTAGGCGCGGCGATCTGCGCCCATCTCCTTTGCCAGCACCGGCGCCAGTGCGGCACCCGACATGTAGGCGTTGAAGAAATGGCGGAAGCCATTGGCCTTGCGGTCCTTGCCGGTGGTGTCGTTGGCATGGGTCAGGCCAGCCATGAAGATCACGCCCGCATCCTGGCACAGGCCCTGTACGGCCACGGCCACGCCCGAGGACGAGCCGCCGTTGATCATGATGGCGCCGTCCTTTTCGATCATCGACTTGGCCGATGCGCGGGCAGCGTCCGACTTGGTCTGGGTGTCGCCGGTCACGAACTGGACCTTCTTGCCCAGGATGCCGTTCCCCTTGAGTGCCTTCGAGGTGAAGGTGTTCAGGCAGCCGCCGTCGCCCATCCCGTTCAGATGCTCGACCGCCAGCTGTTGTGCCAGCAACTCGTCATTGCCTTCATCGGCATAGGGGCCGGTCTGGGGCACGTTGAAACCCAGGGTGACGGTGCCACCGGTGGGTTCGTTGGTATAGGCGGCGGCCGAAGAGGCGGTGAAGATCGTCGGCAGGGCCACACCGGCCCCGGCAACCGCACCGGTCTTGAGCACGCCCCGGCGCGTGACTTGGTTCTTGGACATGTTTTCCTCCCAAAAGATTGCGTGCGCGGCGGCTCCTCTTCCGCGATGCGCAGGCACATGTGTGCAAAAGCAGTATGGTGGGGGATTGGAAAATTACGCAATAACCCCTTTAAACCGAAAGAAAATTCTGTAAATCTCTCAACACGGTTTTCGAGGGTGATGTAAAAAACCTTATGTCGCGCCGCAGAAACCCGTTGATTTTTATTCACATTCCGGGAACGGGATACCATGGCACGCGACACATTGACGGGCAGTCGAATCCGCGAGCGGCGGCTGATGATCGGTCTCAGGCAGGCCGATCTGGCCCGCAAGGTGGATATTTCCGCCTCCTATCTCAACCTGATCGAGCACAACCGCCGCAGAATCGGCGGTAAACTGCTGGTCGATATCGCGGCTGCACTGTCGGTCGAGCCTTCGATGCTGACCGAGGGTGCCGAGGCGGCGTTGCTGGCGACGTTGCGCGAGGCGGCTGCCGATGCCGGTTCCACCGCCGCCGAGGCGGACCGGGTCGATGAATTCGCGGGCCGCTTTCCGGGCTGGGCCGAGGTTCTGGCGCGGCTTTTCCGGCGGGTTGGGTCGCTGGAACGCACGGTCGAAACTTTGTCTGATCGGCTGACGCATGACCCGCATCTTGCCGCGTCGCTGCACGAGGTGCTGTCGACCGCGGCCGCGATCCGTTCGACGGCGGCGATCCTTGCCGAACCGGGAGAGCTGGAGGCGGAATGGCGCGACCGGTTCCATCGCAACCTGCACCAGGACGCCGAGCGTCTGGCAGAAAGCTCTAAGTCGCTGGTGGGCTGGCTTGACGACAGCGAGGCGGGTGATGACCGCACCGGTGTCCCGGTCGAGCAGGTCGAGGCCTTCGTCGCCGGACGCGGTCACCATTTCACCGAACTTGAAAAGGGTGGCTCGGTTGCGGATGTGCCGCTCGACAATCTGGCCTCGGGCGCCGCGCGCGAAATCGCGCGCTCGATGCTTGCGGTCTATGCCGCCGATGCGCGTGCCATGCCGCTGCCCGAGATGGTGTCGGCACTGGATGTTCTGGGGCTCGATCCGGTCGCGCTGGCGCGACGCTTTGGTGTCGGGCTGCCTGCGATGTTCCGGCGCCTCGCCAGCCTGCCCGAAGGCGTGTTGCCACACGAAGCCGGACTGGTGATCTGTGATGCCTCGGGCAGTATCCTGTTTCGCAAGCCGGTGACCGGTTTCGCCTTGCCCAGGCATGGCGAATCCTGTCCGCTCTGGCCGCTTTACGCCGCGCTTGGCCGGCCGCTCGTCCCGATCCGCCGGAGGGTGTCGCAGCTGGGGCGCAACGCGGCAGAGTTCGATTGCCTCGCCGTCGCCTGGCCCGAGGGCATGCCGGAATTCGATAGTGATCCGGTGATCCGTTCCGTCATGCTGATCCTGCCTGTTCCGACCGCCGAGCGGGGGCGGCAGGCGGCGCAGCCGGTCGGTGCATCGTGCCGGGTGTGCCCGCGCCGCGACTGCGCGGCGCGGCGCGAACCGTCGATCCTGTCCGAAGGGTTTTGACAGGCCCCTGACAGCGGGTCTAATCTGAATTCGGGAAAACGAGCGGGCAGCAGTCCGCCACCTTTTGGGGGAGGAAGGGGCAAGGATGAGCCGACGGCTTCTGCTGATCGAAGACGAGCCGAACATCGCCGAAGCAATTCGTTTCCTGCTGACGCGCGATGGTTGGCAGGTTGAAACGCACGAGGATGGGGCGGATGCGGTCGAGAAGATCACCGCCGCCGCGCCCGATCTGGTGATCCTGGACGTGATGCTGCCGGGCAAGAGCGGCATGGATATCCTGCGAGAATTGCGCGAGCGGGTGGCGACGCGGGACCTGCCGGTTCTGATGCTGACCGCGCGTGGCCAGTCGCGCGATCGCGACATGGCGGAAAAGGCCGGGGTCAGCCGGTTCATGACCAAACCCTTTTCCAATGCCGAGGTGTTGACAGCGGTGCGCGATCTGCACGCACAGGCATCGCGCCCATGAGCCGGTCCGCGGGCGAGGAGACCGGGCGCACCCCTGTCCAGCCGCCGCCCGTGTTTCTTGAGCGGCAAAGCTATCGCCGCCGCCGCCTGATGGATGCCGCGCGGCTGTTGCCGCTGATGGGGGCGGCGCTGTTCGCCGTGCCGCTGCTCTGGCCGTCCGAGGGGGCGGGCACCGTGCGGATGTCGGCGGCCATCACCTATGTGTTCGGCGTCTGGGCCATCCTGATCGCGGTCAGCGCCCTGTTCGGACGCGCCACGCGTCAGAGTGGCGGTCATCAGATCGGGCAGGAGACCGAGCGGTGACCTCGCTCAACGTCCTGGTCGCGGTCTGCATGACCTATGTGATCCTGCTGTTCGGGGTCGCCTTTGCCGCAGACCGGCTGTCCTCGACCGGACGCACGACCTGGCTGCGCTCGCCGCTGGTCTATACCCTGTCTCTGTCGATCTACTGCACGGCCTGGACCTTTTACGGCGCCGTGGGCTATGCGGCGCGCTCGGGGCTGGAATTCGTCACCATCTATCTGGGGCCGACGCTTGTGATGATCGGCTGGTGGTGGGGATTGCGCAAGCTGGTGCGGGTGGGGCGCTCGCAGCGGGTCACCTCGATCGCCGACCTGATCTCGTCTCGCTATGGCAAGTCGAACACGCTGGCGGTCTGCGTTACCCTGCTCGCCGTGATCGGTGTCACCCCCTATATCGCGCTGCAACTCCAGTCGATCACCCTCAGCTTCGATATCTTCGCCGAGGCCGATCCGGTCAGCCGTCCGGGTGAGGGGTCAAGCGCCTTCTGGGTGGCGGGCGGGCTGGCGGTGTTCGCCATCCTGTTCGGCACCCGCAACCTGGATGCCAATGAACGCCATCATGGCGTGGTCACCGCCGTCGCCATCGAGGCGGTGGTCAAGCTGGTGGCGCTTTTGGCGGTGGGAATCTTTGTCGTCTGGGGCATCGCCGGCGGGCTGGGTGACACGCTGTCGCGCATCGACGCCTCGGAAATCGGGGTCTGGCAGGTCGATCACGGGCGCTGGGCGACCATCACCTTTCTGGCGGCGGCGGCCTTTGTCTGCCTGCCGCGCATGTTCCAGGTGATGGTGGTCGAGAACGATGACGAACGCCACCTGCGCACCGCCGCCTGGGCCTTTCCGCTTTATCTGATGCTGATGAGCCTGTTCGTGGTGCCCATTGCCGTGGTGGGGCTGGAGATCATGCCCAAGGGGGCGAATCCGGACATGTTCGTGCTGACGATCCCGCTGGCGCAGGGACAGGAGACGCTGGCGATGCTCTCCTTTCTGGGCGGGTTTTCTTCGGCCACCTCTATGGTGATCGTGGCGGCCATGGCATTGTCGACCATGGTGTCGAACCATATCGTGATGCCGATCTGGCTGAACGCCCAGGGCAGCGGCGCCTCGGTCTCGGGGGACGTGCGTTCGGTGGTGCTCTATGCCCGGCGGGTGTCGATCGCGGCGGTTCTGGCGCTTGGCTATTTCTACTATCGCCTGTCGGGAGGCGGCGCGGCGCTGGCCTCGATCGGACTCATTGCCTTTGCCGGTATCGCCCAGATCCTGCCGGCGCTGGTGGGGGGGCTGTTCTGGCGCGGTGCCACCCGGACCGGCGCGCTGGTCGGGCTGACAGTGGGGTTCGTTCTCTGGCTCTATACGTTGCTGCTGCCCGGAATGGGCGCCGGGGTGATCGCGCCCTCGGTGATGGAGGACGGGCTGTTCGGCCTCTCGTGGCTGCGCCCGCAGGCGCTGTTCGGCATCGACGGGCTCGACCCGATGGTGCATTCGGTGATGTGGTCACTGTCGCTGAACACCGCCGCCTTCTGCATCGCCTCGCTGTTGAGTTTTCCCAGTCCGCTGGAGCGGTTGCAGGGCGCGCAGTTCGTCAACGTGTTCGACCATTCCGCCGGGCCGCGGGGCTGGACCGGATCCGTTGCGCAAAGCGAGGACCTGATGATCATGTCGCAGCGCATCATGGGCGCGCGCGAGGCGCAGGAGTTCTTTCATTCAGAGGCGGTGGCGCAGGGCAGCCGCGCCTATCTGCCCGAGCCGAACCCGGCCTTTCTGGAGCGGCTGGAGCGGGAACTCAGTGGCTCGGTCGGGGCGGCCACGGCGCATGCGATGATCGGCCAGATCGTTGGCGGCTCCTCGGTTTCGGTCGAGGACCTGCTGGCGGTGGCCGATGAATCCGCGCAGCTGCTTGAGTATTCCAGCCGGCTCGAGGCGAAATCGGCCGAGCTCAGTCGCACTGCCCGTAAATTGCGCGAGGCAAACGAGAAACTGACCCAGATCTCGCTGCAAAAGGACGCGTTCCTGAGCCAGATCAGCCACGAATTGCGCACGCCGATGACCTCGATCCGGGCGTTTTCCGAGATTCTGCGCGATACCGACGGACTCGAGCCGGTGGAAAAGACCCGCTACGCCACAATCATCCATGACGAGGCGCTGCGACTGACGCGGCTGTTGGATGACCTGCTGGACCTGAGCGTGCTGGAAAACGGTCAGGTCACGCTGAACATGGGGCAGGGTCGGCTGGTCGATATCCTTGATCGCGCCGTGGCGACGGCGTTGACGGGCACAGACAGGGCGCTGCGGGTACGGCGCCATCGTGGGGCCGAACGGATTGCGCTGCGCACCGATCTGGACCGGCTGTCACAGGTCTTCATCAACCTGATCTCGAACGCGCAGAAATACTGCGATGCGGCCGACCCCGAACTGACGATCACCGTGCATGACGTGGGCGGGCGGATCGTGGTCGATCTGATCGACAATGGCGGGGGTATCCCGCTGGATGCCCGCAAGATGGTTTTCGAGAAATTTGCCCGTGTCAGCGCTGAAAAGGCCGGTGGTGCCGGCCTGGGTCTGGCGATTTGCCGCGAGATCATGCAGCGCCTGGGCGGTGATGTCAGCTATCTCTCGGGGCAGGAGGGTGGCGCGTTCCGTGTCAGCCTGCCGGTCGGCATGGAAATCGCCGCGCAATAGATCGTCGTAAAGAGCTTGGTAACGCTTGCCGCGCTACACCTGTCTGGTGACTGAGGCGGAGCGGCAGGCAAAGCGCATGTGATGGCGACGGACGCGGAAAACAAGATGGTTCTGGAACGGAAACTGGCCCTGGCTCGGGACGAGCGGCAGGGCGACACCCGCTCGATCCTGCGCGCGCTGCGCCTGGCGCTGGCCCGCGCCGCGGACGAGGCGGTGGGGCTGGCCATGTCGGTCATCGGGGCGACCCAGGCCCGGCGCGAGCTGGATGAACTGGGGCGCGCGGTGGCCGAGGACCGGCTTTACCTGATGCTGTCGGGACCAGAGGGCGCCTTGGGAGCGGCCTGTATCGATCGTGCGTGCGTCACCGCGATACTGCAACAGCAGACAATGGGGCAGGTGGTGGCCGGGGGCGGTGTCGAACGCTCGTTCACCGGAACCGATGCGGCCATGGTGGCGCCGCTGTTCGATGCGCTGCTGCCGCGGGCCCATGACATGGTCGAGCAGCCTGCCGACCGCGCCTGTCTCGCCGGGTTCGAATTCTGTGCGCGTGCGGAAAGCCGCAGGGCCCTGTTGCTGTTGCTGGAATATGATCTTTATCGGGTGTTCGACCTGACGGCCGAGATTGCCGGAGGCAAGGCCCAGGGGCAGATCACCCTTATCCTGCCTGACCGGTCCGAGGCGGATCTGGCTGTCGCCGAAGGGGCGACCGCATCCAAGGGCAGTCATCTCGACACGGCCTTTGGCGTGGTCCGGGCCGAGCTGGATGCGGTGATCTCGCGCATCCGCCTGCCGCTGGCTGCCTTTGCCGGGATGCAGCTCGGAGACCTGCTGCCGCTGGTGGGACTGAAGCTCGACAAGACCGAAATCGTAACCATCGAGGGGCGGCAGGTGGCGCTGGCCCGGTTGGGCCAGTGCCGGGGCATGCGGGCGGTACGGCTGAACGAGAAACTGCCCGAACCCGAACGGATGGAACAGGGGTCTGACGGGTTTCTGGCACACAAGCCCAGCGATGGGCCGAGGCCTGAAACTCCGGCGGAGCCGGATGTGATCGACCACGAGACGCACCCGCGCGCGCGTGCACGCCGCCGCGTCGAGGAATACGAGGATGTCGATCCCGATACCGAGGGTGAAATGGATGCTCTCTCCGAATACGACCTGCCTGCGCTGAGCGCCGACCAGGTCGCTTCGGAAATCGCCGAACTGGCGGGGTTGCAGCAAGAGGAGGAGGTGGCCGAACCCCGCTAATCCGGCGGGGAAGGCGGGATTAGCCCTGTGCTGCCGCGATTTCGTCCAACCGTGGACGCAATGCGTCCAGTTGATACCCTGCCGCTGCTGTCTTGCTCAACACTGTGTCGGCGCCGAGCGCGCCACAGTGACCCAGCGCCCAGACCACGGAACACCGGGTGCCCGAGGCGCAATAGGCGAGAACCGGGCCGCTGGCAGTCTCGGCCAGCGCGGTCTGCCGCGCCACGTTTTCCGGTGTCATGGTTTGATGGGTCAGTTCCAGCACCTCGAAATCCAGCCCCGCCGCGCGCGCGGCCGCGCCGATGGCTTCGGCCTGATGGCTGGGCGGCACCTCGGCATCGGGGCGGTTGCAGATGATCCGGGTGAAACCGGCGGCTGCGATGGCGGGAATGTCCTCGACCGAAATCTGCGGCGAGACGGCGTAGCGGGGGGTGATCGGTCGAATATCCATATCCGCTCCTTAGGCCGTTGCCGCGAGCCTGTCCAGTTGCGTGCCGACGCGGGGCGCCACCGCCATGCCCGCCAGCATCGCAACCAGGAAAATCAGCCCGCCAACCCCGCCATAGCTGAGCGAGGCGATGGCCGGACCGGGGCACAGCCCGGCCAGGCCCCAGCCCATGCCGAACAGCACCGATCCGGTGATCAGGCGATGATCCATTTCGGGGCGCGGCAGCGCCGGAAAGCTGCCACCCGCCAACGGTTTGCGCCCCTCGGTCAGGCGCCAGGCCAGCAGCATCGGCAGGATGGCGCCGCCCATCACAAAGGCCAGCGTCGGGTCCCAGTCGCCGAACACATCCAGCCAACCCTGTACCTTGCGTGTATCGGTCATACCCGAGACAAAGAGGCCGCCGCCGAACAGCGCCCCGGCGACAAGCGAAATCAGCAAGCGCATCAGATCACCCCCAGGACATGGCGGAAGATCGCCAGCGTCAGACCGCCAGCGAGGATGTAGAACACGGTCGCTACGATACCACGCAGCGAGAACCGCGAGATGCCGCAGACCCCGTGACCCGAGGTGCAGCCATTGGCGATACGGGTGCCGACCCCGACCAGCAGGCCTGCGGCCACGATGACCCAGATATCGCTGGTCACATGCGTGTCGATCTCGACGCTGTAGAGCGGCCACAGCACCAGCGGCGCGACCACGACGCCGAAGAGGAACACCGCCCGTTCGACCCAGTTGCCGCGCCCGGTGCCGTCGATCAGGCCGCCCAGAATGCCGCTGGCCCCCATGATGCGGCCATTGCCCAGCAGATAGACCGCGCCGCCGGTGCCGATCAGCAGCCCGCCGACGAGCCCCCAAATCCAATCCGTTTCCATTATAACCGTGTTCCCTGTTCGCGCTTGATTGGTTCGCCGGTCAGAGCTTGTTGACCGGCAGTTTCAGAAAGACATTGCCCTGTTCGTCGGCCGGCGGCATCTGGCCCGCGCGCATGTTCACCTGCAACGAGGGCAGGATCAGCCGCGGCATGCCCAGCGTGGCATCGCGTGCGTCGCGCATGCGGACGAACTCTTCGACGCAGCGGCCCTGACCGATATGGATGTTCAGCGCCTTCTGCTCGCCCACGGTGGTTTCCCAGGCGTATTCATCGCGCCCCGGCGCCTTGTAGTCATGGCCGACAAAGATGCGGGTTTCGTCCGGCAGGGCCAGAATCTTCTGGATCGACTGGTAGAGCGTTGCAGACGAGCCGCCGGGGAAATCGCAGCGCGCGGTGCCAAAGTCGGGCATGAACAGCGTATCGCCGACAAAGGCCGCATCACCGATCACATAAGTCAGGCAGGCCGGCGTGTGGCCGGGCGTGTGCAGCACGTCGCCGCGCATCTGGCCGATATGGAAACTGTCGCCCTCGCGGAACAGCGCGTCGAACTGGCTTCCGTCACGCTGGAATTCGGTGCCCTCGTTGAACACCTTGCCGAACGTGTCCTGCACGACGGTGATATTGGCGCCGATGCCGATCTTGCCGCCCAGACGCTCTTGCAGATAGGGCGCGGCGGAAAGGTGATCGGCATGCACGTGGCTTTCGAGAATCCACTCGACATTGAGACCCTCGGCGGTGACGTAGTCCACGATCGCATCGGCCGATGTGGTGTTTGTCCGGCCAGAGGCGTGGTCGAAATCCAGAACGCTGTCGACGATGGCGCAGGCGCGGCCGTCGGGCTCGCGCACTACATAGGACACCGTAAAGGTGGCTTCGTCGAAGAAGGCTTTTACGAAGGGGGTCATGACGGACTCCTGTTGGTTTCCTGGATCATATGGTAAATTGTGAATATGATGCAACTCCCATGTGCCACTTTTCTATATCCGGGGCGTTTTGATGTCGGTCAATGCGCGCGAACGGGTGCTGTGCAAGGATGCGGCAATCGCCACGAAAACGGGCATATCCGCCCTTTCGACCGGGAGATGGGGCCGAATGTCCGGGAAATTTCTTAAGCCTGTTACGCGGCTGTGGCAGATTCGGTTCCGATACAGGGGAGAAGACACATGACAGCACAGGATCTCTATCACGCCGCCGAGCGCCTGGAACGACGGGTAACGGGGGCGCCGCTGAATATCCGGCTTGAGGTGCAGCCGGAATTCAGCCGGGTCGTGGACCGCATGCGGCAGCATGGGCTGAAAGTGCCTGCGCGACTGCGCCAGCTTGATGCGGCGCTGTGCGAGGATGCGGTCGAGGCGCGGTTCGACAATATGCCGGTCTGAGCGCGCCGCGCTCAGCCCAACGATATCCCGACCATCACCATCATCAACCCGATCACGGACAGGAACAGCGCGCCCAGGTTCCAGGGCAGCACCGCCTGAACTGCGGCGCGGAGTTCATCGTCGCTCAGCCCGGCCTTGCGGGCACGGTTGACGCGCAGGATGCACCAGACCAGCCCGGCCAGCCCAAGCAGCGACAGGGCGGCGCCCGCCCAGATGATGATGTCGAACAGCATGACCGCGCCCCGTCTGTTACGCCAGTTGCGCGCCCGCGTTACCGCATCGGCCCATCCGGCGCAACCGGCGGGAAATGATCCTTGCAGGCGAACCGGCGCCGCGTTATCCCGCTCGTCGCCGCATAACGCACCGATGGAGATCGCACCGATGGATCAGCCCCAATCAGACGCCAATTACGGGATCGCCGCAGGCGAGTTGCGCCAGTTCATCGAACGGATCGAGCGACTGGAGCAGGAAAAGAAAGACATCGCCGACCAGCAGAAAGAGGTGATGGCCGAGGCCAAGGCGCGCGGTTACGACACCAAGGTCATGCGCAAGATCGTCGCCCTGCGCAAGCGCGACAAGGACGACATCGCCGAGGAAGAGGCGGTGCTGGAGATGTACAAGGCGGCGCTGGGTATGGCGTGAGTCGCGCGCCCGATGGTCCGTCCGCAGCCGGACGGGTCAGGGGGCGATGAACTGCACGCCCGGAATGCGTTGCAGGCTGAATACGTCTTCGTCGTATAGCTCTGTCAGCTGGTCGACCAGTTCATGGGTCCAACCGGGCAGGTCCAGCTCTTCCTCGACCGCATCCTCCAACGCGTATTTGTCGAGAAAGGCGGCGATGACCCGGCGTTTCTGCATCTCGCTCAGCTCGGGGTGTTCGGCCAGATAGGCACGAAACCGCTGCATGCCCTCTTTGGACATGATCTCGGACAGGAGCGAGAAACCGCCCACGATCTTGTTGCCGTGTTCCAGCCCTGCCATGTCGCGGATGATCTGGGCCCAGATCAACGGCGTATCTTCATTGCACCATAGGGTCAGTTGCACGTTGGGCGCCGCGGCGCGGATGCTTTCGACCATGCCGGTCCAGTGCAACTTGTGCAGGTCCATCCCCTCCATCGCCTGGGTCGCGCCCTTGTCGGGCAGGGAGCCCAGCACATCGGGGACGAAACTGGCCGGGTTGCGGATCGCCATGAACATCTCGACCTGATCGTAGGCAAAGATGGATTGCAGGTTCGCCATGCGGGTTGCCGCGCGGGGATAGAACATGCCCTTGCCCAGGGCCGACCAATGAGAGCCAAAGAAATTGGAATCCGAAAAGATCACCCGGTCGGCCACCTCGCCATCCAGGATCGCTTCCATCATCACCTCGCGCGCTTGCGGCTCGGGTTCGGCGTCGTCCAGCGCGGTCAGCACCTTCTTGAACAGGTCGCGATACTGCGCAGGCCCCGGAACGGCGATCCCGCGCTGAGAGAACGGCTCCTTGTTGCTCAGCAGACATTTGATCAGTCGATCATCGTCGGTGCCATGTGCGCCGGTATGGAATACCACCTGCATCGGTTGCCGGGCTTCCTTTTGAAAAACAAACAGATATTTTCCTGACTACAAGCTAGCCGCCGGCCAGTCAAACGCTTGCCGTGGGGCTTTATTCGGACAATTTCCCCAAGTGGCCGAGATTTCCATCTTGCAGTCTGGTCTGCCTGCGATTAATCGGAAGCTGTTGCCCCTATAGCTCAGCTGGTAGAGCAACTGATTTGTAATCAGTAGGTCCGCGGTTCGAGTCCGTGTGGGGGCACCATGCCATAAGATCAAGATATTGTTATTGTTTAATTATTTTGGAGAAGTTTTGGCTTCATCCCCCTAAATATACACCTTTGAGGCGTTGGTGGCTACTCAGTTATGGGTCTTTCATCGCATTTGACAAATCCTGCGATTCACGGACCAGAGCGTTCACTAGGCTCCAGACTCGTTCTTTTTCATAGCCAGAACAAAACGGTTGCGGCGAGAGCGATGGCTGAGAAGAAGGTTTC
>NZ_JBXWQU010000033.1:0-3501 GCF_059612545.1 Ruegeria sp. SAZD011
TTTAGAGAGTATTGAGTATTTATTAGGTTTGGCGGTGACCTACTCTCCCGGGGCTTTAGCCCGAGTACCATTGGCGCGGAGGCACTTAACTTCCGGGTTCGGGAAGGGACCGGGTGTATTGCGCTCGCTATGACCACCAAACCGAATAAATACTCACGTCGCGTATCCGCCTTTGGCGGATCGCGACGGGTGGGGGAGAACGGTTTGCGCAGCAAACTGTGGCCCCACTCGGTTTTATCAATCATGTGCAATCCGGTTTTGGATTGTCACGGTGTTGTCCAAGTCTTGTTGGTGCTTTTGGTTCTTGATTTGGCCTGGCGCGCGGAGCGCTAGTTGAGGCCATTTGATCAGTCTTTCTGTTACTGGATCGGATCAAGCCTATCGGGCGATTAGTACCGGTCAACTGAACGCATTGCTGCGCTTACATCTCCGGCCTATTGACGTGGTGGTCTTCCACGGCCCTCAGGGATACCTTGTTTTGAGGGGGGCTTCCCGCTTAGATGCCTTCAGCGGTTATCCTGTCCGATCATAGCTACCCTGCACTGCTGCTGGCGCAACAACAGGTCCACCAGTGGATCGTTCACCCCGGTCCTCTCGTACTAGGGGCAACTCCTCTCAAGTATCCTACACCCACGGCAGATAGGGACCGAACTGTCTCACGACGTTCTAAACCCAGCTCACGTACCTCTTTAAACGGCGAACAGCCGTACCCTTGGGACCTGCTCCAGCCCCAGGATGAGATGAGCCGACATCGAGGTGCCAAACACTGCCGTCGATATGGACTCTTGGGCAGTATCAGCCTGTTATCCCCGGCGTACCTTTTATCCGTTGAGCGATGGCCCTTCCACTCGGGACCACCGGATCACTATGGCCGACTTTCGTCTCTGCTCGACTTGTCAGTCTTGCAGTCAGGCTGGCTTCTGCCATTGCACTCAACGAGCGATTTCCGACCGCTCTGAGCCAACCTTCGCGCGCCTCCGTTACGCTTTAGGAGGCGACCGCCCCAGTCAAACTACCCGCCACGCAGGGTCCCGGATCCGGATGACGGACCGCGGTTAGACATCAAGAGTGCGAAGGGTGGTATCTCAAGGGAGGCTCCACGGGAACTGGCGTTCCTGCTTCAAAGCCTACCACCTATCCTGCACATCACAATCCTGATGCCAGTGCGAAGCTGTAGTAAAGGTGCACGGGGTCTTTCCGTCTAACCGCGGGAAGCCTGCATCTTGACAGGCAATTCAATTTCGCTGAGTCGATGTTGGAGACAGCGGGGAAGTCGTTACGCCATTCGTGCAGGTCGGAACTTACCCGACAAGGAATTTCGCTACCTTAGGACCGTTATAGTTACGGCCGCCGTTTACCTGGGCTTCAATTCGGAGCTTGCACCCCTCCTTTTAACCTTCAGGCACCGGGCAGGCGTCAGACCCTATACGTCGTCTTGCGACTTCGCAGAGCCCTGTGTTTTTAATAAACAGTCGCCACCCCCTGGTTTGTGCCCCCGGATCCAAGTTGCCTTGAACCCGGGCCTCCTTCTCGCGAACTTACGGAGGTATTTTGCCGAGTTCCTTCAACATCGTTCTCTCAAGCGCCTTGGTATTCTCTACCAGTCCACCTGTGTCGGTTTAGGGTACGGTCTGATGGAGGGCTATTTCCAGGGACCACTCAGCAGCCCGACCAATCCGATAAGGTCGAACTACATCCGTGATCCGTCACATCCTCCTGGCCCAGGAATATTAACCTGGTTCCCATCGCCTACGCCTTTCGGCCTCGGCTTAGGGGCCGGCTTACCCTGCTCAGATTAGCTTTAAGCAGGAACCCTTGGACTTTCGGCGAGAGTGTCTCTCACACTCTTTGTCGCTACTCATGTCATCATTCTCGCTAGTGATCTCTCCACCGGATGGCTCACGCCCCGGCTTCATCGAAAGGTTCGTGATCCTCCAAGGTGCCCCGAAGGACACTAAAGAGGATAGAACCTATGTCACACTACGCTCCGCTACCATGCCTTGCGGCATCCTCAGCTTCGGCTCATGGCTTGAGCCCCGTTACATCTTCGCCGCAGGACGTCTTGATTAGACCAGTGAGCTGTTACGCTATCTTTAAAGGATGGCTGCTTCTAAGCCAACCTCCTGGTTGTTTTGGACATCCCACCTGCTTTCCCACTTAGCCATGAATTGGGGGCCTTAGCTGGAGGTCAGGGTTGTTTCCCTCTCCACTACGGGCGTTAGCACCCGCAGTGTGTCTGCCATCTAGTACTCCCGGGTATTCGGAGTTTGGTTAGGATCAGTAAGCCTGTGGGGCCCCATTACCCATCCAGTGCTCTACCCCCCGGGGTATTCGGATGACGCTCTACCTAAATAGATTTCGCGGAGAACCAGCTATCTCCGAGTTTGATTGGCCTTTCACCCCTAGGCACAGCTCATCCCGATCCTTTTCAACGGATGTGGGTTCGGTCCTCCAGCAAGTGTTACCTTGCCTTCAACCTGGCCATGCCTAGATCACTCGGTTTCGGGTCTGATCCCACGAACTCGACGCCCTATTAAGACTCGCTTTCGCTGCGCCTACACCTAACGGCTTAAGCTTGCTCGTGAGACCAAGTCGATGACCCATTATACAAAAGGTACGCCGTCAGGACTCGAGGTCCCTCCGACTGCTTGTAGGCGTCCGGTTTCAGGTACTGTTTCACTCCCCTCGTCGGGGTGCTTTTCACCTTTCCCTCACGGTACTGGTTCGCTATCGGTCAGCAAGGAGTACTTAGCCTTCGAAGGTGGTCCTCCGATCTTCAGACAGGATTTCACGTGTCCCGCCCTACTTAATACGTCCCATCGAACTTCGAATACGGGGCTGTCACCCGCTATGGCCATGCTTCCCAACATGTTCTTCTCATTCTCAAGGCTCGGCTGGTCCCCGTTCGCTCGCCACTACTAGGGGAGTATCAATTGATTTCCTTTCCTCCGGGTACTTAGATGTTTCAGTTCCCCGGGTTTGCTCTTAAAACCCTATGTATTCAGGTCTTAAGTACCTGTTCATGCTCATTATTGATAGCGAGGCTAACAATAACAAACATTCAGGTGGGTTGCCCCATTCGGAGATTCATGGATCAAAGCCTATTCTCGGCTCCCCATGACTTATCGCAGAGTATCACGTCCTTCATCGCCTCTTGCTGCCAAGGCATCCACCAAACGCCCTTCTCGCGCTTGATTCGATCCAGAAAAAGAAAGACTGAACTTTCACGGCCCGGGCTGGTTCGACCAGGCCTTCTTCTGAACCAAAAGTCACTTTTCCCGCTCAGCCCGTCAGGGCTGAACATATTGGTGCGTATCCTCGCGGACCGCACCGGGTTAGTGTACTTGACTTGGACAACGTCTGTTCGTTTCAACAGGGATACGTCAGATCGAGCCGGCTAGACCCAATCCACGCCTTCTGCTCTCTTTTATATGTCCTACCGCCTATTCGGCTACTTGAGGACATATATGTGTCCTACCGCCTATTCGGCTACTTGAGGAC
>NZ_JBXWQU010000034.1:0-133761 GCF_059612545.1 Ruegeria sp. SAZD011
AGGTTGCTCATCATTCAGGTCTCCTTGCGAGCCCTGAATCACGGCAGATGACCAAAATCAATGGGTCTGGAGCCTAGGTCGACATACCGATCAATTGACCGCAGCAGATGATCCTGCGGTACATGCTCCTCCAACGAGAACTCGTAGAACAAGGCCGCTTGCGCCTCCTGCCTCGGTCCCATCATCGCAATTCCTCCCGCTCGTTGAGAGAATTGAATCAGTCGCTGGCAACCCGATCAAGGAAGAGTTTTTCAACGGAATCGGCTCGAAGCGCCCGTCCGTACGGTCGTTCTCTTTGCGAGAATGCAATCGCAACTCGAAGGATGCCAAGTATGCTTTGATGCTCTAAACTGCTTCCCGTGGAACGGCGATTAACAACAATACTTATGGCCGATGTCGCTGGATACAGCAGACTTATGGAGGCCGATGAGCAAGGTACCTACCTTGCTCTTCAAAGGCACCTTGACGAAGTTATCAAGCCTCGGATCGACCGTCACAGTGGTCGCCTCATAAAGCTCATGGGCGATGGAGTCCTTGCTGAATTCGCAAGTGTGGTCGACGCTGTCAATTGCGCAATAGCTATCCAAGACAGCGCAGGCACGAGTAGGCCAGAAGCGGCAAGCAAGGGCTCGATCTCTTGGAGAATTGGCATTCATCTGGGCGACGTGATTGCTGAAGGTGAGGACATTCACGGAGATGGCGTCAACGTGGCGGCTCGTTTGGAAGGGCTTGCGCAACCCGGTGCCGTCTGCATTTCGCGGCAAGTGCTCGATCAAATCATCAATCGTATGGATGTCGATTGGCACGATCTGGGTGAATGTGAGGTTAAGAATATTTCACGACCTGTTCATGCGTTCAGCAATATTTCTGTGAAAGGCGCTTCGGCCCGTGCTCCGATATTCGCAACAGTAGATTATAAGTTGTTCGCTTGGGGCCTTGTCGTTGCAGTCGCTGTCGTTGGCAGCTTGTACTGGAAACCCTGGGCCGGGTTTGCTCCCGTTAACCAAGCAGAAGTTAGCGTTAGACAGGCGGCGATGCTGCCGTCCCTTGCCGTTTTGCCGTTTGAAAGTCTGTCCGATGACGCAGATCAGGATTACTTGGCCGACGGCATAACTGATGACCTCATTACAGACCTGGCAAAAGTTTCTGGCTTGGTCGTCATTGCCCGGAATTCAACGTTTGCCTTCAAGGGCGCTAGTGCAGATCTCACCGCAATCGGGGAAGAACTCAATGCTCGCTATGTCGTGCTCGGCAGCTTGCGCCAATCCGGTAGTCGTATCCGCATAAATGCACAACTGGTGGACACGGAAACAGGGACCAACATATGGGCTGATCGGTATGACCGTGAAACCAGCGACATCTTCGCGCTACAAGATGATGTTCGTAGCCAGATTGTTTCAGCTTTAAAGGTGAAGTTGACACCTGAAGAAGCGCGGCAACTGTCGCAATCCATGACGGATAGCACTGAAGCCTATGACGCGTATCTTCGAGCCAGGCAGCAGGAGAGTTTTTTCACCCGAGACTCAACCCGTTTGGCGATACGCTACTACCATCAAGCTCTGGAAATTGATCCCAATTTTGTTACCGCGAAAGCAAGATTGGCAACGGCCTATACCATAGCGGTGGAGTCGGGCTGGACGGAAGACCCACAGATCTCGCTCGAACTTGCTCGAAGCCTTGCGAAAGAAGCCATCGCACAGGATGGTAAACTTCCCCTCGCTTATTGGGCCCTCGCGCGGGTCTATACCCGTAAAGAGTTCTTCGATGGCGAAAAGGCGATCGAGAACCTTCGGCGCGCGATTGAAATCGACCCTAACTACGCTGACGGTCACGCCATGCTGGCCAACACTTTGCATTTCGTTGGCAAGGCGGAAGAAGGGCTGTCTCACATCGAGACAGCGATGAGACTGAACCCACGTTTTCCATTCTGGTACTATTTTGCATTGGGCGCGAACCAGTTCCACCTCACACGGTTTGAGGCAGCAGAAGCCAGTTTTCTTAAGTCAATTGATAGAAATCCACGGTGGAGAGCAAACCACCTCTACCTCGTCTCCACCTACGGTCATTTGGAGCGCCCGGAGGATGCGGAGTGGGAAATGGATGAACTACGCGCGCTGGGATTCGACCCCACAATGGCAAACTGGCAAGCAATCGACAAACACCAAGACCCGGCGTACAGGGAGCGCTTTTTTGAAGGACTACGCAAAGCCGGCATCCCGGAAAGCTGAGAGGCTATGCTGCGCCACAGCGAGTTCACACTCTGTCCGCAATTGAGACGCTCGATACCGGCGCAGCGAAGGTCCGGTTCAGAAAATGGTCTTGAAGCCCGGACTGAACGGCAGCTTTCGCCGTTTCGACTCGGGTTTCTCGCGGTCGCAAAGAAAAGCCGGTGTCCGCCCTACACTACGGATTTTGCGAAGATCATGAACGTCGTGGAAGGGCTCGAACCAGACCTACGCTGCAGAGAGATCAAGTAACCGGTCTCGGCTGTTTCATGGTTCTGCAAAGCCTCTCGTAAGCGCTTAGCTGCGGCCCTATGCAGCGAGGCTTGACGCGGGTGCGAAGTGCCAGGGCATGAGGTCGTCGATGCGGCTCTTGGGATGTCCGTCGAGCAGCGCGCGGAGTGTTTCCGCGAGATAGCTGACCGGGTCCACGTCGCTCATCTTGCAGTTGGCGATGAGGCTGGCGAGCATTGCCCAGTTCTCGGCGCCGACCTCGTGTCCGGCGAAGAGGGCATTCTTCCGCGTGAGGGCGATTTTCCTGATCTGGTTCTCGACCGGGTTGGTGTCGAGTTCCAGCCGACCGTCCTCCAGGAACCGGGTCAGGCCAGGCCAGCGCGCGAGCGTGTAGCGGATGACTGGCAGGAGGTCGCGGTCTTCGGCATAGAGGATGAACAAGAGCCGATAGAGCAGGATCAGTGCGGCCTCGCGGACCCCCTGTAGATCGGCCTCTGGCGCGGCCTTGACGATGGCGCGCACCAGATCGGGGAACACCTGCCCGAAAACCTTGTTCGAGAGGTCTTCGGCAACGCGCTCTTCGTAGAATTTCCCTTCTTCGAGGGCTTTCTCATGGAACGTACGCGGATCAGCGCCAGCAGGCACGAATGCCTCGCGCCGGAACACAAGGTAGAATACCTTCAGCCAATGACGGCGATCGGCCACATTGAGCGCGAATAGCCCGTCATTGTGCCCTGGCAGGTCCAGGATCGCGGCGATGTCGAGCTCGAAGAACTGCTCTGATACCGATCGCGCGCCCGAGAAATACAGTCGCCACTTCGAGCCGTTGGTCAGGATGCCCCAACGCAGCGCGCCATTGGTGATGTCGTCGATGCGGCGCAAGTAGCGGAGCATCTGGGTTGACGGGGCGGTTTCTTCCCCGCGCCGGCCAGAGCGACGATCCAGGGGGCGCGCCCATCTTTTGGATTCGACCACGGCGCGGCCGAACTCGTAGCGCTTCCACTCTTCGGGAAAGCCGTTCGCTTTTGCCTTTGTCTCGACACTCTCAAAAAGCAAACCATCCGGCACGTCATCGCGGCCGCGAGGCGATAGGTTTTGCTGGCGAAGGGAACTTCCGCTCCCCGCCCTACACTACGGATTTTGCGAAGATCATGAACGTCGTGGAAGGGCTCGAACCAGACCTATGCTGCAGAGAGATCAAGTAACCGGTCTCGGCTGTTTCATGGTTCTGCAAAGCCTCTCCCTGCACATCGCTTGTTGCCGAATGGCCCCGACCAAGGCCTCGATCAGATCTGCAATGCAGAGCCATCACACATCCCACAACGAAAAAGGCCGCGCTGTGCGCGGCCTTTTCCATGTTCTGGGTCCGAAACTTAGCGCTTCGAGAACTGGAACGAACGGCGGGCTTTGCGCTTGCCGTATTTCTTGCGCTCGACCACGCGGCTGTCGCGGGTCAGGAAGCCGGCGGCCTTGAGCGCGCCACGCAGCGAGGGATCGTAGAGTTGCAGCGCCTTCGAGATGCCGTGCTTGACCGCGCCGGCCTGACCGGTCAGGCCGCCGCCCTTGACGGTTGCCATCACGTCGAACTGGCCTTCGACACCGGCCACCTGGAACGGCTGGCGCAGGATCAGCTGCAGAACGGGGCGCGCGAAATAGGCGTCCTGGTCCTTGCCATTGACGACGACCTTGCCCGAACCCGGCTTGATCCAGACACGGGCAACCGCGTCTTTCCGCTTGCCGGTGGCATAAGAGCGGCCCAGCTCGTCGCGAACGGGTTCGCGCGGCTCGTCTGCGGCCACGGTTTCGAGGCCTGCGACGGCGCTCAGCTCTTCGAGAGTGTTGATCTGATCAGCCATCGGTTTCAGCTCCGGGTGTTTTTCTTGTTCATGGACTTGACGTCCAGAACTTCGGGGGCCTGGGCTTCATGCGGGTGCTCGGTCCCGGCATAGATGCGCAGGTTGGTCATCTGCTGACGCGACAGGCGGTTGCCCGGCAGCATGCGCTTGACGGCCTGATAGACCACGCGCTCGGGGTGAGCCCCCTCGAGGATCTGCTGCTTGGTGCGCGACTTGATACCGCCCGGGTGGCCGGTGTGCCAGTAGAAGTGCTCTTCGCGCTTCTTGCCGGTGATCTGCACCTTGTCGGCATTGATGACGATGACGTTGTCGCCCATGTCCATATGCGGGGTGAACGAGGCCTTGTGCTTGCCACGCAGGCGCATGGCGACGATCGAGGCGAGGCGGCCCAGAACGACACCCTCGGCGTCGATCAGGATCCACTTCTTGTCGATGTCTGCAGGAGTTGCAGAGAAGGTTTTCATGGCAGGATGGTCCTGTTTGATGTGAAAGACCGGCCGCAACGACCGGTCCTAATCCGATGGGCGGTTTCTAAGGAGATGTATGGGGCGGGTCAAGCGCATGTTTCGCGATTTAATCACGCAAAAACAATGGATTGTAAAATAGGTATTATTTTACCCCAAGAAAATCAGACACTGATCTGCTCGGGCGGGTTGTCCAGCAGCGCGCGCAACCGCATCATCGCTGCCTCGAACCGCTCCAGCGAGACATGGGCGTTCATCGCGATGCGCACCGCATTTGGCGCGCGCCCGTCGCGCAGGGCAAACTCGTCGGCCGAACGCACCTGCACCCCTGCCCGCTCGGCGGCGCGGGTAAATGCGGCCGAGCGCCAGCCCGATGGCAGCCGCAACCAGACAAAAGGCACTGCCGAATCCCAGACCAGGTCGAACCCGCCCAGCGTGTTGACCGTGACGCGCACATATTCAGCCATGCGCTGCTGGACCGCGCGGGCCAGATCGCGGGCGCGCGGGTCGCTCAGCATCAGCCGGGTCAGTTCCGCCAGCGGTTGCGCCAGGCCGAAATAGCCATATTCGGCCGAGCGGCGCAGCCCCGCGCTCTGCCCTTCGGGGGCAATGGCGAACCCCACCCGCAGCGCCGGGGTCAGCGTCTTTGAGATGGACGAGACATGCCAGCCGCGCTCGGGCGCCAACGCGCGATAGCTGGGCGCCTGTGGCTCGCCCATCCGGTAACAATCGTCCTCGATGATTTGCAGGTCATGCTTGCGGGCGACCTCGACCACCTCCTTGCGGCGCTCCAGCGGCGAGCGGCAGCCGGTCGGGTTCTGCACCTCGGGCGAGACGCAGATCGCCTGGGCAGGCGTCTGGCGCGCGGTCAGGTCCAGCGACATCGGGTCGATGCCCCATTTGTCCATCCGCACCCCGATCACGTCGGCCCGCATCAGCTCGGCCGCGCGCCGGAACCCGGCATAGGACAGGTCCTCGACCAGAACCACCGGTTTGGGCCCGTTGAACACGGTCTGGAACACCACGCACAGCCCGCTTTGTCCGCCATGGGTCAACACGATATCATCCGCCGTCAGCGGCCCCAGCGGCAGATCGGACATCCAGTCGACCACCGCCTGTCGTACCCCGGCATAGGCATCGCGGGTGGGATAGTTCAGGAACATCGCCGGATCACCCTGCGCCACCTTTTGCAGGCATTCCCGGATCAGCGCCACCTGCCCCATATCGGCCAGACGCGGGCTGAACAGGCTGACATTATCGTCGTCGCGCTCGTCCAGCAGATACAGTTGCCGTGACCAGACATCATCCAGTACCGGCCGTTTGGGCGGCGCCACAAAGGTGCCGCGCCCCACTTCGGCATTCAGCAACCCCTCGTCGGTCAGGATCGTATAGGCCCGCGCCACGGTACCGGGGGTAATGCCCAGTTTATAGGCAAGCTCCCGCACCGGCGGCAGCTTGACACCCACCTCCAGATCCTTGGCATCAATCGCTTTTCTGATGACGTCGGCAACCAGCGTGTATTTGGCGCCTTTGGCCTGCGGCAAGGAGTCGGGCCAAATTGTACCCATTACAATCTTTCCTTTGATCTTGGGACAATTTCGAATGTATCAAGCACGTGTACCAAGTGACAGCAACTTGTGTCAATACAATTTTCGAAAGGACCCATGTCATGACCCGCATGATGCATTCGCCCGCTCTGATGCTGCTGAACGCCAGCCCCCGGCTGCCGCTGATCGCCGCTCTCGCCGTGCGTTTCGCGGCGACCGTGACCAAATGGGAACAACGTCGGCGAACCCGGCTCAATCTGGGCAAGCTCGACGATCACCTGCTGCGCGATGTGGGCCTGACCCGACAGGCCGCCCGCGACGAGGCCGCCCGCCGCTGTTGGCAGGGCTGAGACGGAATCCCCAGTCCCTTCATTGGGACCTCTTCACTGGCCGGGGCTTGCCCCGGCCTTTTTTCGTCTCACCCGAACTGCGCCGCAGCGGACCCCTGCGGCGGGATCGAATAGGTCATGCTGGCCCGCGCCACGGGCTTGTCGGAGCCTTCGGAGAACATCAGGATATCGCCCACTGCCAGTGACCGGCCCAGTTTCAGCAGGCGGCATTGCGCGATCATCTGGGTATTGCCCTCGGGCTTGCGCATGAAATCCATCGAACAGCTGGTGGTCACCGCCAGCGCCTGCCGCCCCAGCCGCGCCAGCACCATCGCATAGACGCAGACATCGGCCAGCGCGAACATCGACGGCCCCGAGATGGTGCCGCCCGGGCGCAGATGCCGCTCGGCGGTTAACAGCCGCATGGTGATCGTGTCCTCGGTCAGGTCGTCGATGGCGAAATCCTCGCGCACCTGCGGGAATACCTCGGCCAGGTATTGCGACAATTCCTCCCGGTTCAGTGCCAACGCCATGCTTTCCCTCCTCGTCTCCTGCGCCTAGAGTTGCCCCGAGTTTGGCAGGGAGGGCAAGATGGCAATTCTGGAACGTCGCGACACGGGGGCGGTTGCCCATCTGACCATGAACGCGCCCGAACGGCTGAACGCACTCAGCGACGAGATGCTGGCGGCGCTTCAGGCCGAGTTCGACGCGCTGCGCGACGACGCGGGCATCCGCGCGGTGATCCTGTCCGGCGCGGGCAAGGCGTTTTGCGCGGGCCACGACCTGAAACAGATGACCGCCGGGCGCCAGGCCGAGGATGGCGGCAAGGCCTATTTCAAGGACCTGTTCGACCGCTGTGCCCGGATGATGATGACCATCCAGTCGCTGCCCCAGCCGGTGATCGCCCAGGCCCATGGCATCGCCACTGCTGCCGGCTGCCAGTTGGTCGCGACCTGCGACATGGCCGTCGCCGCCGAGGGCACCCGGTTCGGGGTCAATGGCGTCAATATCGGCCTTTTCTGCTCGACCCCGATGGTCGCACTCAGCCGCAATATCCCCCGCAAGCAGGCGTTCGAGATGCTGACCACCGGTCAATTCATCGAGGCCAGCCGGGCCGCAGACCTGGGGCTGGTCAACCGGGTGGTGCCCGCCGCCGATCTCGAGGCCGAAACCCGCGCCCTGGCCGATACCGTGGCGGGCAAGCTGGGCGCGGCAGTGCGGATCGGCAAGGAGGCGTTTTATCGCCAACAATTGCTGCCGCTGGATCAGGCCTATGCCTATACCGGCGACGTGATGGTGGAAAACATGCTCTATCGCGACACCGCCGAGGGGATCGCCGCCTTTATCGAAAAGCGCGACCCCGATTGGCGCCAGTAGACGGATCATCGCACCAATCCGTTAGAATTGTTTCCAAATTTGAGCTTTCAATCGGGGCAACACTGTGGCAAAGCTGGGGCAAGGTAAATGCCTTGACGACTTTTGGGTCGCCGTGGGCGGAAGGTCCCTCCTAGCCGGCTCTCTCTCCGGCGTTGACATTCCCGCAGCGGCGACCCCAAAAATCTCCCCTCTCTGATCCGCCACAATTGCTGCGCTGGCCAAGAGTGTGATGTCTTTTCCATTGACAGCGCCTTGGACAGGCGAGAGCGGGCCACACTCGATCATTGCACCATGCCGCGCCCTGCCCTATGTGGCAGATCATGACAGACAGATTGCATATCGTGGGCGGCGGCATGGCCGGGTCCGAGGCCGCCTGGCAGGCGGCAGAACAGGGTATCGACGTGGTGATCCACGAGATGCGCCCGACCGTCGGCACCTTCGCGCATCAGACCGGCAACCTGGCCGAGATGGTCTGCTCGAACTCGTTCCGTTCGGATGATGACGAACAGAACGCCGTGGGCCTACTGCACTGGGAGATGCGCGCGGCAGGCGGGCTGATCATGTCCGCCGCCGATGCCCATCGCCTGCCTGCCGGAGGCGCGCTGGCGGTGGATCGCGACCCGTTTGCCGAAACCGTGACCGCCCGGCTGCACGCCCATCCCCGCGTCTCGGTCACCGCCGAGGAAGTGACCGAACTGCCCCGTGACGGGCATTGGATCTTTACCACCGGCCCGCTGACCTCGCCCGCGCTTGGCGCCGCCATCCAGGCCGAGACCGGGGCCGAGGCGCTGGCCTTTTTCGACGCTATCGCACCCATCGTCTATGCCGAGACAATCGACATGTCGCGCGCCTGGATGCAGTCGCGCTATGACAAGGGCGAGACCGAGGAAGAGCGTACCGCCTATCTGAACTGCCCGATGGACCGCGACCAGTACGAGGCCTTCATCGACGCGTTGCTGGCCGCCGACAAGACCGAGTTTCACGAGGGCGAGACCGCGACCTATTTCGACGGCTGCCTGCCGATCGAGGTCATGGCCGAACGCGGCCGCGAAACCCTGCGCCACGGCCCGATGAAGCCGGTTGGCCTGACCAATCCGCATCAGCCCGACGTCAAACCCCATGCGGTGGTGCAGCTGCGCCGCGACAATGCCCTGGGTACGCTCTATAATATCGTGGGCTTTCAGACCAAGATGAAATACGGCGCCCAAACCGCTGTTTTCAAGACAATTCCCGGCCTCGAAGAAGCCAGCTTTGCCCGTCTGGGCGGCATCCATCGCAACACCTTCCTGAATTCGCCGACCCTTTTGGATGCGCAGATGCGGCTGAAATCGCGCCCCAATATCCGCTTTGCCGGGCAGATCACCGGGGTCGAGGGCTATGTGGAAAGTGCGGCCATGGGCCTTTTGGCCGGGCGCCTGGCCGCGGCCGAGATCCAGGGTCGCAACCTGCCCGAGGTGCCGCAAGACAGCGCCATGGGCGCGCTGATCCACCACATCACCGGCGGCGCCGAAGCCAAGACTTTTCAGCCGATGAACGTCAATTTCGGCCTGTTCCGGCCTGTCGACGGGCTGAAAGGCGGTCGAAGGGGCCGCAAAGACCGCTACAAAGCCTATACCGACCGCGCCAAGGAGGCGTGGTCCGCTTGGCTAACCGAGGCTGAGAACGGGTAAATATCATGCGCTTTCGAATTGAAAAGACATGACTTTTACCACCCGCTTTGCACCATCCCCCACCGGCCCGCTGCATCTGGGTCATGCCTATTCGGCAATCCTGGCCCATGACATGGGGCGCGCCGCTGGTGGCCGGTTCCTGTTGCGGATGGAGGATACCGACCTGCAACGCAGCAAACCGGAATGGGATGCGCAGATCATTGACGACCTGACCTGGCTGGGCCTCACCTGGGACGGACCCGTGCTGCGCCAGTCAGAGCAGCTTTCCTCATACGACTTTGCCCTGCGCGCGCTTGCCGATCTGAACCTGCTCTATCCCTGCTCGTGCAGCCGCAGCCAGATACAGGCCGCGCTGGCCGCCCCGCAAGAGGGCGTCACGCATGAGGTCTATCCCGGCCTGTGCAAACACCGCCCCATGGCAAGCCGCCGGGACGGTGATGCGTTGCGCCTGCATCTGGACCGGGCGCTGGCGCTGTTTGACGGCGCCTATCCACAATTCACCGAAACCGGCCCCCGACATGCAGGTACCCATCAAATCGACCCGGAACAGGCCATGGCCCGGATCGGCGATGTCGTCCTGTCCCGCAAGGGCGAGGATATTGTCGCCTATTTCCTCGCCTCCGCGCTGGATGACGTGGCGCAAGGCATCACCCATGTGATCCGGGGCGAGGATCTGTTCGACTTCACCGCGATCCAGGTAATCCTGCTGGCGCTTCTCGACCTGCCGATCCCGATCTACCACCACCATCGCCTGATCCGCGACGACAACGGCAAGCGGCTGGCCAAGCGCGACGATGCCCGCGCCATCGCGAAATACCGGGCCGAGGGTGCCAGCCCCGCCGAGATCCGCAGCATGGTCGGGCTCTGAGCCTCAGACCATCGGCGTCATCAGTTCGACCTCTTCGCCCTCGCGCACAGCGGTATAGAAGCAACTGCGCCGGTTGGTGTGACAGGCCGGGCCGGTCTGGCGCACCGTGACCAGCACGCAATCGCGATCGCAATCGACGCGGAAATCCACCAGTTCCTGCACATGGCCCGAGCTTTCGCCCTTGACCCAGAAGCTTTGCCGCGAGCGCGACCAATAGGTCACCCGCCCGCTTTCCAGCGTTCGCGCCACCGCCTGCGCATTCATCCACGCCATCATCAGAACCTCACCCGTGGCGGCATCCTGCGCGATGGCCGGAATCAGCCCAGCAGCGTCATACTTTAGTGTCGAAGGGTCGAAGGACATGGCCAAAAACCTTTTGCATCCGGATTTTCGCCCACTATGTATGGGGAACAGCCAACGAGGGAAAGCCATGTCCGGCGAGACCGATCTGATCAAGCTTTATTCCGGCCGTATCCTGGCATTGGCGGCGGATATCCCGCATCTCGAGCGGCTGGACAGCCCCGACGCCACCGTCAAGAAACGCTCGCCGCTTTGCGGTTCGACCGTGACGGTGGACGTGAAGCTGCGCGACGGACGGATCGACCAGTTCGGCCAGGATGTGAAAGCCTGTGCGCTGGGTCAGGCCGCCGCCGCCGTGGTGGGCGCCGCCGTGATCGGTACCACCCGCGCCCAGATCGAGGCCGCGCGCGACCAGCTCAAGGCGATGTTGAAACAGGACGGGCCGGTGCCCGACGCCCCTTTTGACGGGCTCGAAGTGCTGATCCCCGCGCGCGATTACAAGAACCGCCACGCCTCGATCCTGCTGACGCTGGAGGCCACCGCCGAGGCGCTGGAACAGGCCGAACGCGCCAACTGCGCCTGACCGGATCAGGGGGCGCTGCCCCCGTCGCCACAGGCGACTCCCCCGGAGTATTTCCGGCGGAATGAAGATACCGGTACTGCTGCTTCTTTCTGGTCCCAAATACTCCGGAGCGCGAGGCGGAGCCTCGCAAAAAAACCGCCGCTCCTCCCGGGCAGGAGGGCGGCGGCAGGTTGTGCGGGTCTCGTATGGGGTCCGGTCCGCGACGCCATGGGCCGAGGCGTGGCCCAGGAAGGGTCTTGGGATAGGCAGGTCACCCTTGCATCGAATGGGACAGGATGCGCGCGGAAACCGGGTACGAGATCGCAGGCAGAAACGGTCAGAACGTGCCGGGCAGCAGCAGAGCCGCAACCAGCATCACCACCAACGAGGCGGCCCCGGCGGCATCCTGCAACAGGGTATGCTGCGAGCGGCTCAGGACGGTCTTGATCTGGGTCAGCATCGGCTCTCTCCTCCGGGCGTCAGTTAATCCTTTGTTGACCTTTTGTTCTCATATTCCGCTGAGTCGGTAAAGAACTTTTTGAGAACATTTGTGAACTTTTGAGGGGAGGAGCGCTCAACCCACTGAAATCAAACGGATCGCCTGATCCTGCTTCATCAGCCACAGCAGGATGCGGGCGGCGCGGCCGCGCTCGCTGCTCAGTTCCGGGTCCTGGGCCAAAAGCGCGCGGGCATCCGTCTGCGCCGTCGCCATCAGCGCGGTATGCCGTTCCAGGTCGGCGATGCGAAACTTCGGTAGGCCCGATTGCGCGGTGCCGATCAGGTCGCCGGCACCGCGCATGTCCAGATCGGTCTCGGCGATGCGGAACCCGTCCTCGGTCTCGCGCAGCACCTCAAGCCGGCGGCGCCCGCCCTCGGTCAGGGGCGGTTGATACATCAGCAGGCAAGTCGAGGCCGCCTCGCCCCGCCCCACCCGGCCGCGCAGTTGGTGCAGCTGCGCCAGGCCGAATATCTCGGCCCGTTCGATCACCATGATGGTGGCATTGGGCACGTTCACCCCCACCTCGATCACCGTGGTGGCGACCAGAACCTGGGTCTCGCCCGCCTGGAACGCGGCCATGGCGGCGTCTTTCTCGGCGGGCGGCATCTGGCCATGGACCAGCCCGACCACGCCCTCGCCCAGAACGGCGCGCAGGCGCTTGAACCGGTCCTCGGCGGCGGTCAGGTCGCTGACCTCGGATTCGTCCACCAGCGGGCAGACCCAGTAGCATTGCCGCCCCTCGGAAATGGCGCGGCGCAGGTGGTCGATCACCTCGTCCATCCGCTCGGTGCTGATCACGGCTGTACGGATCGGTTTGCGCCCGGGCGGTTTCTCGTCCAGCACCGAGACATCCATGTCGCCATACTGTGCCAGCGCCAGGCTGCGCGGGATCGGCGTGGCGGTCATCACCAGCACGTCGGCGCCCATCCCCTTTTCCGCCAGTTCCATCCGCTGGCGGACCCCGAACCGGTGCTGTTCATCGACGATGGCCAGCCGCAGATCGGCAAATTCCACATCCGCCTGGAACACCGCATGGGTGCCGACCAGGATCGAGATATTGCCGCGTTTCAGCGCCGCCAGCTTGGCGCGCCGCTCGGCCCCCTTGTCGCGCCCTGTCAGCAGTTCAAGCACCACGCCCGCCTCTTCGGCCAGCGGGCGCAACCCTTCGAGATGCTGGCGGGCGAGGATCTCGGTGGGGGCCATCATCACCCCCTGCCCGCCCGCCTCGACCGCGACCAGAAGCGCCATGAAGGCCACCAGCGTCTTGCCCGCGCCCACATCGCCCTGCAACAGCCGGTTCATCCGCGCGGGGGCGGCCATGTCGGCGGCGATCTCCTCGATCGCGCGGGCCTGGGCGTTGGTGGGGCGATATGGCAGGCTGGCCAGCACCCGCGATTGCAGCGCGCCGGTCGCCACGCTGGAGATACCGCGCGCCTTGCGCTCGCGCCGCCGCGCCAGCGCAAGGGTCATCTGATGGGCAAAGAGTTCATCATAGGCCAGCCGCATCCGCGCCGGAGAGGTCGCCGCCACATCGTCCAGACCCTGCGGTTCATGGGCGGCACGCATGGCCTCGGCCCAGTCGGGCCAGCCCTCGCGCGCGCGCAGGGCCGGGTCGATCCACTCGGCCAGATCGGGCAGCCGCGCCAGTGCCGAACGCGCCGCCCTATAGGCGGTTTTCTGGCTGATGCCTTGGGTCAGCGGATAGACCGGTTCGAATTCCGGGATATCGCCCGCCTCGGCCACCGGCAGGATGTGGTCGGGATGAACCATGTTGGCCATACCATCGAACAGCTCGACCTTGCCCGAGACGACGCGGCGCGACCCTTCGGGCAGCACCTTTTTCAGATAGTCGCCGCGCGCGTGAAAGAACACCAGCTGGAAATCGGTCTGCGCATCCTCGACAAAGATACGATAGGCGCCGCCGCGCCCGCGGGCCGGACGATGGGCGCCGACCGTCACCTCCACCGTCAGCGTCGCGGGCAGGTCGGCACCCCGGATCGTGTCGCGCCGGCGCCGGTCGACGACGGAATAAGGTAGCGAAAACAACAGGTCGCGCGGGGTTTCCACATCTAGATGTGCAAACAGCTGCGCCGTCTTGGGTCCCACCCCTTCGAGCGTATCCAGACCCGCGAACAGCGGGAAAAGCTGTTCCGGCCGCCCGCTCATAGCCCCTCGATCAGCGTCAGCCAGCCGTCTTCGTCCAGGGTTTCGATCCCCAGGCTCTGGGCGGTCTTGAGTTTGGAACCCGCGCCGGGCCCCGCCACCAGCAGATCGGTCTTCTTGCTGACAGACCCCGCGACCTTCGCCCCCAGCGCCTCGGCCCGTGCCTTGGCCTCGGCCCGGGTCATCTTTTCCAGCGAGCCGGTAAAGACCACGGTCTTGCCCGCGACCGGGCTGTCGCGCGCAGGCGCATCGGGGGGGATCACGGTCAGATGCGCGGTCAGCCGGTCAAAGGCGGCGCGTTCGTCCGTATTGGCAAAGGCATCCGACAGCGACAGGCCCAGCGTGGCGCCGATCCCGTCGACCCCGATCAGGTCGGCCCAGGCGGCGGCGGCCTCGGGGGGCACCTCCTGCGCGGAGATCACGGCGGCGCGGGTGTCGCTGATGCGGGCGCGGCGCCCCTCGGCCTGCGCCTGCTGGCGCTCCTGCTCCTCCGCGGTATCGGCGGCGCGATGGGCCAGCGCGGCGGGCCGCGCGGTATCAAGCGCCGCCGCCATCGCATCCCAATCGCGGTAATGCAGCGCCAGATCCTTGGCGCCCACCTCGCCCACATGGCGGATACCGAGGGCAAAGATCAGACGGGCCAGCGGAATGCGGCGCTTGTCGTCGATGGCCTGAAACAGGTTGGTTGCCGATTTCTCACCCCAGCCCTCGCGGTTCTTCAGCTGTTGCAGCCCCTCGCCATAGCGGCTGCGCAGCTCGAAGATATCGGCGGGCTCACGGATCCAGCCGTCGGCGTGAAACTGTTCCACCTGCTTTGCGCCCAACCCCTCGATGTCAAAGGCGGCGCGGCTGACAAAATGTTTGAGCTTTTCCACCGCCTGCGCCGGGCAGATCACGCCCCCGGTACAGCGGCGCACGGCATCGCCTTCCTCGCGAATGGCGGGGCTGCCGCATTCGGGACATTGCGTCGGGAAATCAAAGGGCTGCGCATCATCGGGCCGCTTGCTCAGATCGACATCGGCGATTTTCGGGATCACGTCACCGGCGCGATAGACCTGCACCCAGTCGCCGACGCGAATATCCTTGCCGTCGCGAATCTCTTGCCCCCGGCTGTCGCGACCGGCGATGTAATCCTCGTTATGCAGGGTGGCGTTCGACACCACCACGCCACCCACGGTGACCGGGCTGAGCCGCGCCACCGGGCTGAGCGCGCCGGTGCGGCCGACCTGTATGTCGATCGCCTCAAGCCGGGTCCAGGCCAGTTCGGCGGGGAATTTATGAGCAATCGCCCAGCGCGGCGTGGTCGAGCGAAAGCCGAGCCGCGCCTGAAGCGACAGATCGTCCAGCTTGTAGACTACACCGTCGATGTCATAACCGAGCGTCGCACGCTGCGCCTCGATATCGCGATAATGCGCGATCATGGCCTCCAAGTCGTCGCAGCGACGGGTCAGCGGATTGGTCTGAAAACCAAGGCTGGCCAGCCGCTCGATGGCCTGCATCTGCGTTTCTGCCAACGGTTCCGAGAGTTCGCCCCAGGAATAGGCGAAGAAACGCAAAGGCCGCGCCCGGGTGATCGCGGCGTCGAGTTGGCGCAGCGACCCGGCGGCGGCGTTGCGGGGATTGGCAAAGAGCTTGCCGCCCTCGGCCTCTTGCCGTGTGTTGAGGGCAGCGAAATCCGCATGGCTCATATAGACCTCGCCGCGCACCTCCAGCACCTCGGGCGCGCCCTCGATCCGGGCCGGGATATCGGCGATGGTGCGGGCATTGGCGGTGACATTCTCGCCCACCTCGCCATCGCCACGGGTCGCCGCCTGCACCAGCGCGCCCTGCTCATAGCGCAGCGACAGGGACAAACCGTCGATCTTGGGCTCGGCGGTATAGGCCAGTGGCGCATCGGTATCGAGGCCCAGATATTTGCGGATCGAGCGATCGAAATCGGTGACGTCCTCATCGTCGAAGGCATTGCCCAGCGACATCATCCGCACCGCATGGGTGACCTTGGAGAAGCCCTCACCCGGGCGGGCGCCCACCTGCTCGCTGGGGCTGTCGGCGCGTTTGAGATGGGGGAATCGCGCCTCGATCTTGGCATTGCGCTGTTTCAGCGCGTCATACTCCGCATCGGAAATCTCGGGCGCGTCTTGGGTGTGATACGCCAGATTGGCCTGCGCCAGCAAACCGGCCAACCGTTCCAGCTCCTGCGCGGCTTCAGCCTCGGTCATTTTTTCGATGGGTTCTGAAACTGTCATGGCCCCGCCCGGTCTGTCTGGTCTTTGCGACCAGTGATAGGGCGAGGCCATGGTCAGGTCCAGATCAGTCTGCGTGAGTGGTGGTGTCGCGCTGGACTCGCGACTGGCTGTTCAGGCGTTGACCGCGATCCGGGGATCGGGCAACCCGTCGGCCTGAGGATCGCGCAGCACATAGCCCCGCCCCCAGACCGTTTCGATGTAATTCTCTCCTCCGGTTGCATTGCTCAACTTCTTGCGAAGCTTGCAAATGAACACGTCGATAATCTTCAATTCGGGTTCGTCCATGCCGCCATAGAGATGGTTCAGGAACATCTCCTTGGTCAGGGTCGTGCCCTTGCGCAGCGACAGCAGTTCGAGCATCTGATATTCCTTGCCGGTCAGATGCACCGGCTGGCCCTCGACCTCGACCGTCTTGGCATCCAGATTGACCGAAATCTTGCCGGTGCGGATCACCGACTGCGAATGACCCTTGGAGCGGCGGATGATCGCGTGAATGCGCGCGACCAGTTCCTCGCGATGGAAGGGTTTGGTCAGGTAGTCGTCGGCGCCAAAGCCGAAGCCCTTGATCTTGCTTTCTGTATCGTCGACGCCGGACAGGATCAGGATAGGGGTTTCGATCCGCGACATGCGCAGCTGGCGCAGCACCTCATGCCCGTTCATGTCGGGCAGATTGATGTCGAGCAGGATCAGGTCGTAGTCGTAAAGCTTCGCCAGGTCGATGCCTTCTTCGCCCAGATCGGTCGCATAGACGTTCAGATTGGCATGGGTCAGCATCAACTCGATGCTCTTGGACGTCGTCGGATCATCCTCGACTAGAAGTATGCGCATCTCAAGTTCTCCGCCTTAAACGCTATTCCGTACTGGAATTAACCGTGACGAATAAAGGTTAATCTGCCGTTACCGATATTCACATTATGTAATATCAACCTAAAGTTGTCGATACTTTTTTAGCGCAGTCACCTTCAATGCATCTTTCCCGTGTTCGGCCAGGGCTGATACCCAGCTGTTGAATTCCTCATCACTCAGACCATAGGTCTGTTTGGCCTCTGTCAGCGTGATCAGCCCGTAAATGACCCCCCGGACCACCGCGATCTTGCGCGATGCGACCCAGCGGCGCGTGTTGGCCGGCGGCAAATCCGCGCGCGTCATGATAGAGCCATCCGGCAGGGTGACAGATCGGGGGCCTTCAACCTTTCGCAAGAACATCACCTATCCCTTCTTGTGTCAGGGCAACATTGGCGACAGCCTACTTAATGCGGGGTGAAACCGCCCCTTGAGAGTATTTCGGATTTTCCTATATTCTGCCGGTCTTCCTTAATCGTCAGGAGCTGCCCCGATGGCGCTGGACACCGAAACGCCACTGAACACGCTTGGCTTTGCCAAACCGCCCTCTGAAACGCGGGTGGTCGTTGCCATGTCGGGTGGCGTCGACAGCTCGGTCGTGGCCGCCTATCTGGCCGATCAGGGCTATGACGTGGTGGGCGTCACCTTGCAGCTTTACGATCACGGCGCGGCCCTGGCCAAGAAAGGCGCCTGTTGCGCCGGGATCGACATCCATGACGCCCGCCGCGTCGCCGAAGAGCGCGGTTTTCCCCATTACGTGCTGGATTACGAGAACATCTTCAAGGATGCGGTGATCGACGAGTTTGCCGACAGCTATCTGGCCGGGGCCACCCCGGTGCCGTGCATCCGCTGCAATGAACGGGTGAAGTTCAAGGACCTGCTGGAAACCGCCCGCGATCTCGAGGCCGACTGCATGGCCACCGGCCATTACATCCAGCGCAAGATGGGGCCGAACGGGCCCGAGCTGCATTGCGCCGAGGATGCCAACCGCGACCAGTCCTATTTCCTGTTCTCGACCACGCCGGAACAGCTCGACTATCTGCGCTTTCCGCTGGGCCACCTGCCGTCAAAGGACGCAACCCGCGAAATGGCGGCGCAATACGGTCTGGCCGTGGCCGACAAGCCCGACAGCCAGGACATCTGTTTCGTGCCCAACGGCAACTATGCCAGCGTGATCGAAAAACTGCGCCCCGGCGCTGCTGAGCCGGGCAAGATCGTGCATGCCGATGGCCGCGTGCTGGGCAGTCACGAGGGCGTCATCCACTACACGATCGGCCAGCGCCGCGGTCTGGGCATCGGTGGCCTCAGCGATCCGCTCTATGTGGTGCGTCTGGACGTGGACAAGAAACAGGTTGTCGTCGGACCCAAGGAGATGCTGGCCACCCGCACCATCCCGGTGCGCGAGATCAACTGGCTGGGGGATGAACCTTTCACATCGCGCCCCGAATGGCACCTGTCGGTCAAGGTCCGCTCGACCCGACCGCCGCGCGAAGCCATCGTCCGCCCTATCAGCGAGACCGAGGCCGAGGTGGACCTGCTGACGCCCGAGGAAGGTGTGTCGCCCGGACAGGCCTGCGTGTTCTACGAAAGCGACGGCAGCCGCATCTTTGGCGGCGGCTGGATCTGGCGTGGGTATTGAGACGCTTCAGACCCCGCGCCTGACCCTCTGCCCGATGCGAGCGGAGCATGCCCCTGACCTGCATGCCTTTTTCTCCGACCCGCAGGCGATGCGGTTCTTTGGCGATCTCCACACCGATCTGGCACAGACCGAACGCTGGGTCGCCGGAACGCTGGCCGCGCCGCCGGAAAGGTGCCGCGAATACGTGCTTCTTCAGGACGGCGTGGCAATCGGCAAGGCGGGGCTGTGGGCCGTGCCCGAGCTTGGCTTCTTTCTGCGCCGCGACCGCTGGGGCCAGGGGCTGATGCGCGAGGCCTTGAGCGCGCTGATCCCGCATCTCTTTGACACCATGCCCCTCGACCATATCCTGGCCGATGTCGACCCGCGCAACGCCGCCTCGCTGGGGTTGTTGCACCACCTTGGATTTGTCGAAACCCATCGCGCCAACCGCACGATCCAGATCGGCGGGGAGTGGGCCGACAGCGTTTATCTGGAACTTGGACGTAGCAATCTCGGCGGCTAGCCCGGCAACCGGTCCAGCACCGCCTGCGCCGCCCGCAGGCCGGGCAGAGCGCCGCCCCGGCCCAGCCGCTCCATCGTCAGGCGCATCGCCGCATCCTGCGCGGCAGGGTCGGCATGCACCGCCGCCAGCCGTGCGGCGATGTTTTCGGGTGTACAGGCGGGGCCCAGACATTCCGGCACCACCCGCGTTTCGCTGACCAGATTGACCAGTGTCACCGTGTCGATGGTCACCATCCGCTCGGCGATCTTCTGGGTCAGCCAGTTCACCTTGTAGGCGATCACCATCGGTGTGCCCGCTGCCGCCAGTTCCAGCGACACGGTGCCCGAAGCCGCCAGCGCCAGATCGGCGGCGGCAAAGGCCGCGCGCTTGCGCATAGCGGCCTGTGCAGGCGCCAGCCCGCGCGGATCGACCAGCACCGGCGCACCCGGCCAATCCGCCACATGCCGCGCCACCTGATCGGCCACATGCGGCACCACCGGCACCACCACCCGCATATCGGGATGCTCCGGCAAAAACCTCTTGAGTGCCGCGCCAAAGACGGGCGCCAGACGCTCGACCTCGCCCCTCCGCGATCCGGGCAGCGCCAGGAGCAGCGGCGCGCCGCCAAGCCCCAGTTCCTCGCGCAGCGCCGCGATCTCGGCGCCGCTCGCCTCGGGCTCTCCAACCACCGGGTGACCTACGAAATCGCATTCCATTCCGGCGCGCTCCATATAGGGCGGCTCAAACGGCAACAGCGCCAGCACGTGGTCGATCACCTTGGCCATCTTGTCCGCCCGCCCGGGCCGCCAGGCCCAGACGCTGGGCGCCACGTAATGCACGGTGCGGATGTCGCTGGCCTCTTTGACCAGCCGCGCAACCCGCAGGCTGAAATCGGGGCTGTCGATGGTGATCATCACATCGGGCTGCATCTCCAGCGCCGCTTGTGCGGTCTCGGCGATGCGGCGTTTGAGATGGAAATACTTCGGCAGTACCTCGACAAGTCCCATGATCGAAAGCTCGGCCATGGGAAAGCGGCTGGTCAGCCCCTCCGCCTCCATCGCGGGCCCACCGACCCCGGCAAACTGCACATCGGGACAGAGCTGACGAAGGCCCGCCATCAGCGCCCCGCCCAGACGGTCGCCCGAAGGTTCACCCGCAAGGATGAAGACGCGCATCAGGCGTCCAGTCCCGCAACAAACAGAAAGAGGCCCAGCCGGTCACATTCCGCGATCACCCGGTCACGCTCCAGCACGATGACGCCGCCCGCCGCGATCACCAGCCCCGAGAGGCCCGCCACCACGGCGGCGGTAACGGTATCGGGGCCGATGGTGGGCAGGTCCGCGCGCCGGTCCTGGTCGGGTTTCGGTGCCTTGTAGAGGACGCCACCGCCCGCATCGGGGCGCTGGCCAAGGGTTCCCAGCATCCAGTTGGTGCCGAACACGCTTTCGACCGCCAGCGCCTGTCCGCGATGGACCACACAGGCCTGACCGATATCTGCGGCCGACATGGCGGCCACGATCTCGGCGCCGCGCTTGGCATCCGCCAAATCCGCAGGTTCAGGCTGCGCCTTGGTCGGGCAGCCGGGGGGCATCAGCAGATCGAGGGCGATTTCATGGGCTGCGCGCACCGCCAACCCTGCGCTTTCGAATATCCCCATCACCGCCCTCAGCGCGCCATCGTCGCCCGAGGTCAGCGCCTGCTGGATCACCGGCACCAGCGGCAGCGTGGCCGCGTCGATCCGGGCCGCATCGACCGCAGGCCGCCCCACCGCGCCCGCAAGGCAGATCTCGGTCACACCGCGCGCCTTGAGTTGCTCCACCAGCGAGCCCAGATGCTCGATCGGGAACGGGATATCCACCGGCAGCCGTTCCGGCAAAAAGCCTTCCATCGCACAGATCAGCGGCGGTTCGGACAGGCGGGCGACCAGTTCCTCGGGCAGCGCCCCGGTCCCTGCGATCAGCGCCAGCATGTCACTTGCCCGGCGTCAGATAGGACCGGTCGGTCTGGCCCAGGATGAACTCGGCGATCTCGCGCACATAGTCGCTGTCGAACTCCTCGCCCATGCGGCGGGCGCGATCCTGAAAGGTCCCCTCGCCCTGGGCGAGCATCTGAAAGGCGGCGCGCAGCTGGGTGATGTCGGAGCGGGCCACGCCGCGCCGTTTCAGCCCGATCAGGTTCAGCCCGTCCAGCTCGCCCCGCGGTGCCTGCACCAGACCATAGGGAATGACGTCATTGGGCACCATGGTCAGCGCGCCGATGATGGCGCCACGCCCGACCCGGACCCATTGATGCAGGCCCGAGATGCCGCCGATGATGACGTCATCCTCGACAATGCAATGGCCCGCGGCGCCGGCATGGTTGACCATGATCACCCGGTTACCCAGCTGGCAATCATGCGCCACATGGCAGCCCGCCATCAACAAGCAGTCGTCCCCGATCCGGGTGACGCCGCCACCCCCGGCGGTACCGGCGTTCACGGTCACATGTTCGCGAATGCGGTTACGGGCGCCGATCACGACGCTGGTTTCCTCGCCGCCGAATTTCTTGTCCTGCGGGATCTCGCCGATCACCGCAAAGCTGAAGATCACCGTATCCTCGCCCACGGTGGTGTCACCGGTGACGACCACATGGCTCTTCAACTCGACCCGGTCGCCCAGAACCACCTTTGGCCCCACGATGCAGAACGGACCGATCACGCAATCGGCGCCGATCTGCGCGCCCTCTTCGATGATGGCGCTGGGATGGATCTGGCTCATGTGCTTTTCTCTCCGGTCAGGTCCACATAGGCCGAGAATTCGGCCTGTGCCGCCACCTCGCCGTCCACAGTGGCGGTGCCACGGAACTTGAAGATCTTGCCGCCCATCTTGCCGCGCAGGGTCTCAACATGCATTTTCATCACATCGCCCGGCACCACTTTGCGGCGGAATTTGCAGTTGTCGATATTCATGAAGTAAATCAACAACTCGCTGTCGACGATATCCATGCCGACCCCCAGCATCACACCGGCGGTCTGGGCCATCGCCTCGACAATGGTTACACCGGGCATGATCGGAGTGCCTGGGAAATGGCCCTGGAAATGCGGCTCGTTCATGGTGACGTTCTTGATCCCAACGGCCGAACTGTAACCGTCGATCTCGACAACCTTGTCCACCAGCAGAAACGGATAGCGGTGCGGCAGGATCCGCTGGATCAGCTGGATATCGGCGCTCTTGGTCTCGGTGGTCATGCTGCACTGTTCCTGTTCTTGTCGGTCTTGATCCGGGATTAGCAAGACTGGCCGCAATCGGCAAGCAAGCGCAAACAGGCGCTAATCCCGACGCAGGGCGCTGCCGTCGCCGATGGCCGCGTCGATGCGGCTGATCGCGATGGCGGTGATATCGGTGGTGTCGAGGCTGAGGAATACTGTCGAGCGCTCCAGGATCACGCTGGCGCCGGTGTCGCGCATCAGCGCCGCAAGGATCGGCCGGGCCAGTTCGACAAATGTGGCGCGGGCCTCTTCGCCGCGCGCCTCCAGCGCCTGCCGCTTGGCGGTCTGGTTCTCGCGATGGGCCTGCACCTTGACGTCAAAGGCTTCGGCCAGCACCCGGAACGCCTGCGGCTCCAGCTCGGTCCGGCGCTGGGTCAACTCCTGCTCCTCGCGGCTCAACTCGGCCACGATCCGCTCGTTCTCGGCCGCCAGCAGCGCGCCTTCGGCCTCGATCTCGTCGATGATGCGGCGGCCATAGGCGGATTTCACGAACAGGATCTCGCCCGAGATGGTCAGCACCTCGTGGCGCGGCAGGCCCAACTGTTGCGCGGAGGCATCCAAAGGCAGCGCCATAAACAGCAGCAGGGCCCCCAAGAGGCCCCGCATTACCTGCCCTGTGTGCCAAGGCCGCATGCCGTGATCAGAACCGCGCCTGAATGGTCAGGTCGAAGGACTGTTCCTTGTCAAAGGTCTCTTTCTTGAGCGCCTTGGAGAAGTTGAAGCGCAGCGGGCCAAAGGCCGTGGTCCAGAGCAGCGAGAAGCCGATCACGTGACGGAACGAGCCGTCGGCGCCGACGATCGTGCCACCGGCGGTATTGACGTCGCTCAGATCCCAGACGTTGCCAACGTCGTAGAACACGCCGCCGCGCAGACCCAGTTCCTCGGGCAGGCCCAGCGGGAATTCCGCCTCGAACCGGGCCACCGCATAATAGTTGCCGCCAATCGCGTCATCGACCCCGTTGGACAGGTCGCGCGGGCCGACACCGGCGGGCTCAAACCCGCGGAAGGTGTTCGGGCCGATCACGAAACGGTCGACCGCACGGCTGAACCCGCTGCCCTGCCAGCTGAACGCACCCAGATCGAGCGAGGCCCGCAGCGTGATCTCTTCGTGCCAGACACGGGTCTGGGCGATCGCCTTGGCCGAGGTCTTGATATATTCGTTGTCGCCGCCCAGACCGGCCGCATCGACGCCGACCTCGAACAACACGCCCGCATTGGGGTTCAGACCACCGATCCGGCTGTCATAGGTATAGGTCAGCCCCAACGCGCTGGACGATTTTTTGCCCTGCGCGATTTCGCTGGCGATCACCGCGCCGCTGACCGTGGTCGCGGTCCGCTGCACCATCTCGCTGGCCTCCCAGCGATAGCGCAGTTGCAGGGTCGACAACTCGCCCAGGCGGAAGGTCAGGCCGGGAGCAAAGAAGGCCCGCTCGGTGTCATAGCTGGCAAAGCTAGAATTGGTGTTCGCCACGCCGAGGTCGATGTCAAAGCGCAGGTCGCGCCCCAGCAATTGCGGCTCGGTGAACGAGAGCACATATTGCTCGGCATCCTGCGCGGTCGACAGGGTCAGGCCCAGCCGCTGGCCGCGACCCAGCCAGTTGTCCTCGGTCAGGCCGATGGCCACACCGAAACCGTCCGAGACCGAGTAACTGCCGCCAAAGCTGAGCGAGCCGGTCGGCTTTTCCTCGACATCCACATCGACGATAACCTGCGCCGGGGTCGATCCCTCGCGGGTTTCCACGTTGGCATCGGCAAAGAAGCCCAGCGCGCGGATGCGCTCGGCGCTTTCGCGAATCTCGCGCGGGTTGAACGGGTCGCCTTCGACGGTGCGGAACTGGCGGCGGATCACCTGATCCAGCGTGGTGGTGTTACCCTCGATGTCGATCCGTTCGACAAAGATGCGCGGTCCCTTGACCAGTGCAAATTCGATATCCAGCGTCAGATCGCGGTCGTTGCGCTTGATCCGAGGTTCGACCCGCAGGAAATCGACCCCGTTCTTGAGGCCCAGACGCTCCATCCGGGCGATCGAATTCTCGACAAGGCTGGGCGAATAGATCACGCCCGGCTTGATCTTGAGCACGTCCTGATAGGCCGGTGCCTCGACACCGGGGATCTCGCTGACGGTGGTGATCTTGCCGAACGAGAACTGCTGCCCCTCGGTCACATCCATGATCAGGAAGAAGGCGTCGCGTTCGCGGGTGAATTCCACATTGGCGCTGTTGACGCGGAAATCGACATAGCCGCGAGACAGGTAGAAATCGCGCAGCACCTGTTTGTCGAATTCGATCCGGTCGGCGATGAAGGTGTCAGAACGGATAAAGGTGCGCAGCAATCCGGCCTGCTTGGTCTCAAGAATCCGGCGCAGACGGCGATCGGAAAAGGCGCGGTTGCCGACAAAGCTGACGCGCTCGATCTCGATCGTGTCGCCTTCGGATATCTCAAACACCAGATCGACGCGGTTGTCGCTGCGGCGGATGATGCGCGGCACCACGGTGGCGGCGACGCGGCCCTGGGTCGAATAGATCTCGGCGATGGTGGCGGCGTCGCGCTCGGCCTGTTCGGGGGTAAAGACGCGGCGCGACTGCGACCCGATGGCGCCTTCGAGCGTCTCATCCTTGACCCGGCGGTTGCCCTCGAAATTGATCCGGTTGATGGTCGGATGCTCGACCACCTTCACCACCAGCGTGTTGCCCTGCGGAATCAACTCGACTGTTTCGAAAACGCCACTGTCAAGCAAACGCTGATAGGCATCGTTGAGCGCCCCGGCCGAGATCGTCTTGCCCCGTTCGATTCCCATCCGGGCGACGATGGTCGAGGTCTCGATACGCTGGTTTCCGTCGACCTGAACCGTATTGAACCGGTAATCCTGCGCCTGCGCGTCCTGCGGCAGGGCGGCGAAGGTCATTGCTGTGGCAAGGAAAATTGCCGAGACGGAATTCAACAACATATGGCGGCTGGAATTGCCGTCGCCGCAGTATGTACCTGCGCCTCTCCCGTTATGCATCTCGTTTTCAACCCAGTTTTCAGCAGACTTTCGTCTGTCAGTACCGGGATTGGCCGGGGTTGTCAAAAGCCCAAAACGAAAGACGCGGCCTTGGCGGCCGCGTCTTGAACTCGAAGTCAGGAGTGCGCGTCAGAGGCTACCCAGAAACGCCCCCAGAAACAGCGCCGCCGCGATTGCGCCGACAAACAGGATACGGTCCCAGTTGAGCTGCATCACCAGGCCAAGACCACGATACGATTGTTGCAAGACATGCATCTTTCACGCTCCTGCGGATTTCCAAAGTCCCGCTCAGGTTAGCCCCTGAATGTGGCGAGACTTGGGCGCATTCACGCTTTGTTGAGAATTGCCGTCTCGTCAGCAGAACAGATCGTTACTGAGCGAGAACAGCATCAGCGACAGGATGAGGGTGATCCCCAGCGCCATCAGCACCCGCAGCACATTGTCGCTGGGCGGTTTGCCGGCCACCGCCTCGTAGGCATAGAACACCAGATGGCCACCATCCAGCGCCGGGATCGGGAACAGGTTAAGCAGCCCCACCGCCGTCGACAGTACCGCGATGAAAGCGATGAAGCTTTGCGCGCCCTGGCTGGCCACCGCGCCCGAGGCCTGGGCGATGCCCACCGGACCCGAGATGTTGCAGGTGGAAATCTGCCCCGCGATCATGTGCCAGAGCCCCGAGAGCGAGGAGTAGACGATATCGCCGGTACGGCTGACCCCGGTGGCCAGCGCCGCCAGCGGGCCGGGCGTTTCGGTCGCCGGGTCAAAGGCCTGACCGCTGGCCACACCGATCCGCCAGTTGGTCTCGTACCCACCTTCGGGCGTGGGGCTGTCGGTGCGGCGTGGCACCAGCAGCAGCTGGAGCATCTCGCCCTCGCGCCAGACATCCAGCAGCAGCGGCTTGCCGTCCGACCCCTCGACGATGTCCTTGAGTTGACGGAAGGCCACGATCGCTTCGCCGTCGATGGCCCGGATCACGTCGCCCGAGCGCAGCCCGGCATCCTGCGCGGCGCTGCGCGGCACCACAGAACCGACCAGCGCCGGGAAGAACTGCGGTCCGGTCGCCGTAACCTCTGCCCCGTCGCGCATCACGGAGTATTCAAGCTGCGCCGCCAGCGGCAGCGCGCCTTCGAAATCGCGCCAGGCGGCGCCTTCCTCGGCATCGGTGGCGAAATCCGATCCCGGCAGCGGCACGCCGCCCACCGACAGGATGGTATCGCCGGGGCGCAGGCTGGTCTCGACACCGGGCAGATCGCGGATCTCGGCCACGGTCAGCGGTTCGACCGGGGCGCCGCGGGTCATGAAAATGACCGCGAACACCAGGATCGACATCACGAAATTGAACAGCGGTCCCGCCGCCACGGTCGCCGCCCGCGCCCAAAGCGGCGCGCCATGCATGGTGCGGCGCAGGTCACCGGGATTGCGGCGATAGATCTCGGCCATGCTCTCGCCATCCTTGCCCGAAGCGGCATTGGCATCGCCCAGAAACTTGACGTAACCACCAAAAGGCAGCAGCGCAATCTGCCAGCGGGTGCCGCGCCGGTCCACGCGGCTCCACAACACCGGCCCGAACCCGATCGAAAACACCTCGGCATGGATGCCGGACCAGCGCCCGACGATGTAATGGCCATATTCATGCACCGCGACGATGACCGACAAGGCCACCACGAAGGCCGCGATGGTATAGAGAAGGCTGCCGAATTGCGGGATCAGTCCAATAACGTCCAAAATCTTACCCTGCTCGTTTTGCCAATGCGGCGTCGACCCTTTGACGCGCCAGATGGTCTGTTTGGGTCACAGTATCAAGGGTCATTGGGGCATCAATGAGGCCGGGATCGGACTCAAACCGGTCCAGAACGACCTCGACCAGATGCGCCATGTCCAGAAAGCCGATGCGCCCGGCGATGAAATGATCAAGCGCGCGTTCCTTGGCAGCGTTGAACACCGCGCCCGACAGCCCACCCCGCGCCATCACCCTCCGCGCCAGCCGCAGGGCGGGATAGCGGGCATCGTCCGGGGCGCGGAAATTGAGTTGCCCCAGCGCCGCAAGATCAAGCCGCGCCACCGGCAGGTCGCGCCTTTCGGGCCAGTGCAGCGCATAGCCGATGGCATGCCGCATGTCGGGCGCGCCCAGATGCGCCATCAGCGCACCATCGCGAAAGCCAACCAGCGCATGCACCATGGATTCGGGATGTACGATGACCTCGATCCGTTCCGGGTCGATCCCGAAAAACTCCCGGGTTTCAATGACCTCCAACGCCTTGTTGAACATGGATGCGCTATCGATGGTGATGCGCTGACCCATGTCCCAGTTGGGGTGCTGGGCGGCTTCCTGGGCAGTGGCCCCGGCCAGCCGTTCCAGCGGCCAGTCGCGGAAGGCCCCGCCCGAGGCGGTGATGACGATCCGTTCGACCGCCGCCATGTCCTCGCCCACCAGCGCCTGGAACACCGCTGAATGCTCGCTGTCCACCGGCAGCAGCCGGGCGCCATGGCGGCGCGCGGTTTCCAGCACCAGAGACCCCGCGCAAACCAGCGTTTCCTTGTTGGCCAGCGCCAGCGTGGCGCCCTGTTCCAGAGCCGCCAGACCGGGCGCCAGCCCCGCCGCGCCGACAATGGCCGACATCACCCAATCCGCCGGGCGCGCACCCGCCTCGATCAGGGCCGCCGGACCCGCCGCCGCCTCGACCCCGCTACCGGCGAGCGCCGCGCGCAAGTCGTGCAGGCGCTCGGGAAAGGCAGTCACCGCCACATCGGCACGCAGCCGTCGGGCATCCTCGGCCAGTCGCGCGATATTGGCGCCACCACTCAGCGCCACCACATCATAAGCGTCGGGATCGCGGGCGATCAGGTCGATGGTGTTCTGCCCGATGGAACCGGTGGCCCCGAAGATCGAGACCCTGCGCGCAGACACCGCCTGCATCACAGGCCCCCAAGCGCGCGCAGCAGCCCGGCCAGCAGGACAAACACCGCCGCCCCCATCATCCCGTCAAACCGGTCGAGAAAGCCGCCATGGCCGGGGATCAGGTTGGAGCTGTCCTTGACCCCCATCTTCCGTTTCAGCGCGCTTTCAGCGATATCACCCGCCTGGCTGGCCATCGAGGCCAGCACCGACAGCACCAGCAGGCCGGCGCCCAGCCCCGCATAGATCGCGAAGCCACCGCCAATCAGCGCGGCAGCGGCCCAGCCGCCCGCGGTCCCCGACCAGGTCTTTTTCGGGCTGACGCGCGGCCAGAACTTGGGCCCGCCGATCATCTTGCCCACGAAGTACCCCGCCACGTCGGTGGCAACCACCACCAGCACCAGCCACAGCATCCAGTCGAGGCCCATGACCTCGCGGATCCAGATGAAGCCAAGCCCGGCAAAGGCGATCCAGAGAGCGAAGACCGCGTAAAGCCCCTTGCATCGGGTCACCTGCCCGGCGCCCACCAGCGCCGGTGCCACCAGAACCGGCAGCCGGTAAAGCGGCGGAAGGTGATAGGCCAGCAGCACCGCAAATCCGGTCAGCAGCGCCATCTGCACCGCCGCCCCACCCCGTTCGGGCGCGATCATCCGCATCAGTTCCCAGACCATCAGGCCGGTCACCACAGCGATGAAACTTTCGAACCACAGACCGCCCAGCCACAGCTCGACCCCGGCCACGGCGGCCAGCACCACGGCGGACCCCACCCGGGCGGTCAGGTCGGACCAGCGCCCCTCGCTCATGCCTTGACCGCGCCGAACCTGCGGTCGCGGCTCCCATAGCTTTGGCAGAGCCGGGCCAGCTCCTCGGCGGTAAAATCGGGCCAGAGCGTGTCGATGAATTCGTATTCGGAATAGGCCGACTGCCAGAGCAGGAAGTTCGATATCCGGGCCTCGCCGCTGGTGCGGATCACCAGGTCGGGATCGGGCAGCACGCGGGTATCGAGGTAGCGCGGCAGCGTCTCCTCGTCCACATCCTCGGGTTTCAGCCGCCCCTCGGCCACATCGCGGGCCAGACGGCGGGTGGCGCGGGCCACCTCGTCACGGCCACCATAGTTGAGCGCGATGGTCAGGTGCACGCTGTCATTCTCGCGGGTCTGCTCTTCGAGCGTGTCCATCAGCGCGATCAGCTTGGCATCCAGCCGCACCCGGTCGCCGATGAAGCGCACGCGTACCCCGCGCGCATGCAGCGCCCGGGTCTCCTTGGCGATGTAGCGACGAAAGAGGCTCATCAGCCCGGCCACCTCGACCTGGGTCCGTTTCCAGTTCTCGGTCGAAAAGGCGAATATAGTCAGATACTTGATACCCAGCTCGGGGCAGGCCTCGACCACCTCGCGCACGCGGCGGGCGCCGGCATGGTGGCCGAACAGGCGCGGACGGCCCCGTGCCTGGGCCCAGCGGCCATTGCCGTCCATGATGATGGCGACGTGACGCGGGCCGGGGCCGTGCGCGGGAGCGGGGTCATGGGCCATCTGGTGCGGCTCAGACCTGCATGATTTCGGCTTGCTTGGTCTCAAGCGCGCCGTCGACCGCCTTGATCATCTTGTCGGTCAGGTCCTGCACCTCGGCCTCCCAGAACTTCTGATCGTCCTCGGACATGCCGTCGGCCTTGGCCTTCTTGATCTGGTCCATGCCGTCGCGACGCACGTTGCGGATGGCGACGCGGGCATGTTCGGCATATTGGCCGGCGACCTTGGTCAGCTCGCGGCGGCGCTCTTCGTTCAGCTCGGGGATCGGCAGCATGATGATGGTACCGTTGAGCTGCGGGTTGATGCCCAGCCCGCTTTCGCGGATCGCCTTCTCGACCTTGCCCACCATCGACTTGTCCCAGACATTGATGGTGACCATGCGCGGCTCGGGCACGTTGACGGTACCGATCTGGTTGATCGGGGTCATCTGGCCATAGGCCTCGACCTGGATCGGCTCGAGCATCGAGCCCGAGGCGCGACCGGTGCGCAGCGAGGCGAATTCGGTCTTGAGGTTGGCCATGGCGCCATCCATGCGGCGCTTGAGATCGTCGGTGTCGAGTTCGAAATCGTCAGACATGCTGCTCTCTCCTCTGCTTGAGGTCCTGTTTCTTGGGTCTTAAGCCATCCAGATTGGGTTGTATAGCAATCTTGGCCCGCCCCCTTTGGCCAGACGCCCGACCGCTGTGGTCAGCCCTGCACCTTGGTATAGGTGCCCTCGCCCGCCAGGATGCCACGGAAACCGCCCGGCTCGTCCAGTGAAAAGACGATCAGCGGCAGGTTGTTGTCGCGCGCCAGCGCGATGGCCGAGGCATCCATCACCTTGAGCCGCTTGGCCAGCACCTCGTCATAGCTGATCTCGTCATAACGCTCTGCGTCATCATGCAGCGCGGGGTCCTTGTCATAAACCCCGTCGACTCCATTCTTGCCCATGAAGATCGCCTCGCAGGCCATTTCATTGGCGCGCAGGGTGGCGGCGGTGTCGGTGGTGAAATAGGGGTTGCCGGTGCCGGCGGCAAAGATGCAGACCCGCTTTTTCTCGAGGTGGCGCACGGCGCGGCGGCGGATATAGGGTTCGGCCACTTCGTCCATCCGAATGGCCGAGATCACCCGGGTAAATACGCCCAGCCCTTCGAGCGCGGCCTGCATTCCCAGCGCGTTCATTACCGTGGCGAGCATCCCCATATAGTCGGCGGTTGTGCGCTCCATACCCTGGGCGGCGCCGCTGAGGCCGCGAAAGATGTTGCCGCCGCCGATCACCATGCAGATCTCGACCCCCATGTCATGCACGGTTTTGACCTCTTCGGCGATCCGCTTGACGGTGGGCGGGTGCAGGCCGAATCCCTGATCCCCCATCAGCGCCTCGCCCGAGATCTTCAGCATCACGCGCTTGTACCTGGTTTGCGAGGGATCGGACGGGGTTTCGGGGGATGTGGACGAGGTCATGTTGCGCTCCGCTTTGGCACCGGTCTATTTTCCGGCGCAAAATGGAGGAAAACCCCGATGGGTTCAATGCGGCATGGCCCCTGTCGGGCAAATGAGATGAACCGGGGCGCGCGACCATGGCTGTAGGCCCCGCCCTGCCCCCGATCCCCGAGGGCGTACCGGTGCTGATCGCGGGGCCGACCGCCTCGGGCAAATCGGCGCTGGCGCTGGAGATTGCCGAGCGGTTCGGGGGTGTTATCGTCAACGCCGATGCCAGCCAGGTCTATAACTGCTGGCGCGCGATCAGCGCGCGGCCCTCGCCAGAGGAGGAGGCACGCGCGCCGCATCGCCTCTATGGGCATCTGCCCTATGATGCGCCCTATTCCGCCGGGCACTGGCTGCGCGAGGTGACACCGCTGCTGGACGGCCCGGACCGGCCGATCATCGTGGGCGGTACCGGGCTCTACTTTACCGCGCTGACCGAGGGTATGGCCGAGATCCCCGCCACCCCGCCCGATATCCGGGCCGAAGCGGACGCGCTACCCCTCGATACGCTGCTTGCGGGGATCGACCCGGCCACCGCCGCCGGGCTCGACCAGCTGAACCGGGCGCGCGTTCAGCGTGCCTGGGAGGTCGAGCGCGCCACCGGGCGTGCGCTGCACCTGTGGCAGGCGGACACGCCGCCGCCACTCTTGCCACTGGCGCGCGCGGTGCCATTGGTGCTTGAGGTGGACAAGTTCTGGCTTTGGCACCGGATCGCGCGCCGGTTCGACCAGATGCTGGACGAGGGCGCGTTGCAGGAGGTGGCCGCAATGGCCGACCGATACGACCCGGCCCTGCCCGCCTTCAAGGCCATCGGCGTGCCCGAGCTGATGGCGCATCTGCGCGGCGAGATCACGCTGGACGCGGCGCGCGAACGTGCCAGCATCGCCACGCGCCAATATGCCAAGCGGCAACGCAGCTGGTTCCGCGCCCGCATGGGCGACTGGCATGCCCTATCTGTCGGCGGCTAAGCGGTTGGCATGGGCCACAAAGGCGTGCAGGATCGCGGATCATGGCCCATGACCTTACCGAGATCGCGGATATCCGCCTGTCGACGCTGGCGCAGCTGATGCCACTAGGGCGCTGGCAGCTGGAGCTTGCACATGACCGGGGCCACCACCTGCTGTTGTGGGTGACGCGGGGCCAGGGGACCGGGCTGCTGGACGGCGGGCGGATCGGGTTCGGCGCTCACAACGCGCTGTTTGTCCCGGCCCGGCACCTGATGGCGCTCGATCCGGGCCGCGGCTGTCTGGGGCAGGCGCTGCTGATCCCGGCGACCAGCGCGATCTCCCTGCCGACGCGGCCGCTGCTGTTGCGCATCCGCGCGGCGGCGGAGCAGACCGAACTGACCGGCCTGCTCGACGCGCTTTCGCGCGAGCAGACCGGCACCCGCCCGCTGCGCGACACCGCGATCGAAAGCTGGGCGCAATTGACAGCGGTCTGGTTACGCCGCCACGCCGGACAAGATGAGCTGCGCCACCCCGGCGACCGCGCCCGCGACCTGACCCGCCGCTACGGCGCCCGGCTGACCGAGGCCTTTGACAGCGGCGCCACGGTGGCCGATCACGCCGCCGCGCTGTCAGTCTCGCCCGAACACCTGACCCGCCTGTGCAAGACCGCGACCGGGCTGGGGGCCGCCGAGGTGTTGCACCAGCGACTGGACCATGCCGCGCGCGCGCATCTGTGCGGCGGCAGCGCCGCGGTCGGTGACATCGCCCGGCATCTGGGATTCGCCAGTGCCGCGGTGTTCTCCCGATTTGTCAGTCGCCGTTCCGGCCTGTCCCCCCGCGCGCTGCGCGGAAGGATTGCGACGAAATAGACACCTCTGTCCATTTTAGCTGAACATATGAAGGATTTCGACGCGCGAATGTCGCTTTTTGACCAGGTTGTGACGAAACCAATCATTGACGCAGGCCGGAATCTATTGCGGAATGGGCGCATGGGGACGCCAGAATTCCATCGGACGGGAACAGACCCGCAGCAGCGCAGCCGGCGCCACACGGGCCGCAGACCGACCGCTAACTGAAAAAGTCACAGGGAGACTTTCATGACCACACACGAAACCCGCCAGCAGCCGGTACACTGGGCTGCCGAAATGCATGCGCAGGAGTTCCGCGACGGCAAGCTGAGCCGCCGTGAGTTCCTGACCCGCGCCACCGGTCTGGGTGTCAGCGCCGCCGCGGCCTATGGGCTGATCGGTCTGACCGCGCCGACCCCTGCTGTCGCCTCCGAAGCCAAGCAGGGCGGTACCCTGCGCGTGCAGATGAGCGTGCGCGAACTGAAGGATCCGCGGACCTATGACTGGTCCGAACTGGGCAACGAGACCCGTGGCACCATGGAATATCTGGTCGAGTACAACTCGGACGGGACCTTCCGCGGCATCCTGCTGGAAAGCTGGGAAATCAACGACGACGCCACCGTCTATACCCTGAACGTCCGCAAGGGCGTCACCTGGAACAACGGCGAAGACTTCACCGCCGATGACGTGGCCCGCAACATCGCCCGCTGGTGCGACAAGAGCTCGGAAACCAACTCGATGGCGGGCCGTTTCGCCAGCCTGATCGACGCCGACAGCGGCCAGGCGATCGACGGCGCGATCGAAGTGGTCGACAGCCACACCGTGCGCCTGAACCTGCCCAATTCGGACATCTCGCTGATCGCGGGCATGTCGGACTATCCGGCAGCCATCGTGCACAGCTCGTTCAGCGAAAGCGACCTGACCAACAATGTGGGCACCGGCCCCTATGTGATCGAAGAGCTGGAAGTGGGCGTGAAATGCACCCTGGTGCGTAACGAGAACCACAACTGGTGGGGTGAGGCCGTGTTCGGCCGTCCGGCACTCGACCGGATCGAGTATATCGACTATGGCACCGACCCGTCGGCCTGGCTGTCGGCTCTGGAATCGGACGAAGTCGACATGCTGCACGAATCCGTCGGTGAATTCATCGACGTGATGGATGGGCTGGGCTATGCCAAGTCCGAAGTGGTGACCATGAGCACGATCGTCGTGCGTCCGAACCAGCTGGCCGAGATCGACGGCGTGAAACCCTATGCCGACAAGCGCGTGCGTCAGGCCATCTCGATGGCCGTGGACAACGCCATCTGTCTGGAACTGGGCTATGGCGGGCGCGGCGCACCGGCTGAAAACCACCATGTCGGCCCGAGCCACCCGGAATATGCCGCCCTGCCCGCGCGCAAGCACGATCCCGCCGCGGCCAAGGCCCTGATGGAAGAAGCCGGGATGATGGATTTCGAGCACGAGATCGTCTCCATCGACGACGACTGGCGCCGCAACACCACCGACGCCGTGGCAGCCCAGCTGCGCGACGCGGGCTTCAAGGTGAAGCGGACGGTTCTGCCCGGCTCGACCTTCTGGAACGACTGGACCAAGTATCCGTTCAGCTCGACCAACTGGAACCACCGTCCTCTGGGCGTGCAGATCTGGGCTCTGGCCTATCGTTCGGGCGAGGCCTGGAACGAGTTCGGCTGGGCCAACCCCGATTTCGACGCCATCCTGGCCGAGGCGCTGGCACTGGCCGATGCCGACAAGCGGCGCGAGGTGGTGGCCAGGGGCGAGGCCCTGATCCAGGAGGAAGGCGTGACCATCCAGCCCTATTGGCGCGCGCTGTACCGCCACATGAAAGAGGGTCTGGTGGGCACCGACATGCACATCGCCTTTGAACACCACCACTACAAGTGGGGCTGGGCGGCCTAATCGGCCACCACCCGATATCGACCGGAGCGCGCCTTTCGGCGCGCTCCTCCAGCCGCAGCACCGCCCCGCCCTCTTCCGGGGTCCAGACGCCGAAACCAAGGGCGCGACCGCTGCGGACCAGCCTGATCAACAGGGGCTAACATGGGACTTTTCATTCTCCGTCGGTTCGGGGTGATGCTGCTGACGGCATTGTGCCTGACCTTCGTGGTCTTCTTCCTCACGAACCTCTACCCGAACCTCGAAAAACTGGCGAAAACGCAGGGCAACCAGCGGATGAGCGACGAGCAGGTGCAGACCTGGCTCGACAACCGAGGCTATAGCGAACCGCTGCTGACCAAGTACGGCCGCTGGCTGGGCGTGGTGCCGGGCTTTACCAAGACTCTCAATGACGGCCAGTTCGTCGGAACCTGCGTGCGGCCCGGACTGACCCCGGAAGAGACGCCGCGGTTCTGCGGTATCGTCCAGGGCGATTGGGGGTATTCGACCCGATTCAAGGCCGATGTGGACGAGATCATCTGGAAACGGTTGGGCAACACGCTGTACCTGATGATGTGGGTGATGATCCTGATGGTGCCCTCGGCGCTGCTGGTGGGCGTGCTGGCGGGCATGCGCGAAGGATCGCGAACGGACCGTTCGCTGTCGACCTTCTCGATCCTCAGCACCGCGACACCTGAATATGTCTCGGGCGTGATCTTCATCGCGGTCTTCACCTCTTCGACCGTCGGGTTGAAATGGTTCAAGGGCACCGCGACCCAGGCGATGGAAAATCCCACTTTCGAGAATTTCTTTCTGCCGGTGCTGACCATCGCGCTTTACGGGATGGGCTATATCGCCCGGATGACCCGCGCCTCGATGACCGAGGTGATGACGGCGCAATATATCCGCACCGCGCGGCTCAAGGGCGTGTCCTTCCCCAATATCGTGATCAAGCACGCGCTGAGAAACGCGCTGATCGCGCCGTTCACGGTGATCATGCTGCAATTTCCCTGGCTGTTGAACGGTGTGGTCATCGTCGAGAGCCTGTTCAACTACAAGGGCTTCGGCTGGGTTCTGGTCGAAGCGGCGGGCAATAATGACATCCAGCTCTTGCTGGCGGTATCGGTGGTTTCGGTCTTCGTGGTTCTGATCACGCAGCTGATCTCGGATATCGGCTATGTCTACCTCAACCCGCGCATCCGCATTTCGTAAGGGAGGAACGGGACATGGAACCTCTCGGTACATTCGAAATCATCATCCGCGTGCTGTACCAGCTGTCATCGGTCTGGATCGCACTCTTGCTGCTCTTTGCCCTGTCGATCGCGTTCAAGCGGCGGCTGGGCCTCTATGGCAAGCTGTTTGACAGCCCCATCGGCATGATCGGCTTTGGCCTGGTGATGTTCTGGGTCTTTGTCGGCATCTTCGGCGCCCTGGACATGATCATCACCCATGATCCGCTGAGCCAGGTCTCGGGCATGAAGAACAAGGTGCCCGGCACACCGCTGGCGGGTGCCGAGGAAGGCGAATACGCCTGGTATCTGCTGGGCGGCGACAACCTGGCACGCGACGTGTTCAGCCGGGTGATCAAGGGCGCCTGGATCGTGGTGCAGATCGCACCGCTGGCGACGCTGTTCGCCTTCATGGTCGGCATCACGCTGGGCCTGCCGGCGGGATATTATGGCGGTCGGCTGGACACGTTCCTGTCCTTCCTCGCCAACCTGATCCTGGCCTTTCCGGTCATCCTGCTGTTCTACCTGCTGGTCACACCCGAGATCGTGGCAACCGGCCTGCCCACCATGATGGCCATCGTGCTGTTCATGTTCCCGATCATCTTTCTGGGCGTGCTGCTGAACTCGCGCTATCGCACCCAGCCCGCGTTCCGCACGCCGCTGCTGATCGGGGTGCTGGGCTTTGCGCTGTGGCTCTATCTGGCACTGATCTCGGAGAACGGCTATCTGGTGCGCAGCATTCCGGGCCTGCCCTCGGTGCTCGACCCGTTCGACATTCCGGGCGGCATCCTGGTGGTCTTTGTCTCGGTGGTCTTCGTCAACTCGCCCACGGTGTTCCGTATCGTGCGGGGCCTGGCGATGGACATCAAGACACGCGACTATGTCGCCGCTGCCCAGACCCGCGGCGAAGGCCCCTGGTACATCATGCTGTGGGAGATCCTGCCCAATGCGCGCGGGCCGCTGATCGTCGATTTCTGTCTGCGCATCGGCTATACCACCATCCTTTTGGGCACGCTGGGCTTCTTTGGCCTGGGTCTGCCGCCGGAAAGCCCGGACTGGGGCAGCACGATCAACGAAGGGCGCAAGCTGTTGTCGATCTACCTGCACCCGGCCCTGCCGCCCGCGCTGGCGCTGCTGTCGCTGGTTCTGGGTCTGAACCTCTTGGCGGACGGGTTGCGCGAAGAAAGCCTGAAGGACTGACGTGATCAAAGCCGGGGGGCCAGCCCCCCGGACCCCCCGGGATATTTGGAGCAAGAGGAAGAAGGCTTTCTTTCCGCTCCGACAGGGAGACAAGAACATGAGCAAGATGGCGGAATATGACGGGCCGATCCTGGAGATCGACAAGCTGTCGATTTCCTTTTTCACCCGGCTGCGGGAAATTCCCGCGGTGATGGATTTCTCGGTCAGCGTGCAGCCCGGCGAGGCTGTAGGGCTGGTGGGCGAGTCCGGCTGCGGCAAATCCACCGTGGCGCTGGGGGTGATGCAGGACCTGGGCAAGAACGGCCGCATCGTCGGCGGCACCATCAAGTTCAAGGGCCGCGATCTGGCGCAGATGAGCGCCGACGAGCTGCGCAACATTCGCGGCAACGAGATCGCGATGATCTATCAGGAGCCGATGGCCAGCCTCAACCCGGCAATGAAGATCGGCAGGCAGCTGATGGAAGTGCCGATGATCCACGAAGGCGTCTCAGCCGAAGAGGCGCGCAAACGCGCACTGGAAGTGGTGACGGATGTGCGCCTGCCTGACCCCGAGCGGATGCTCAACAGCTATCCGCACCAGCTGTCGGGCGGCCAGCAGCAGCGCATCGTGATCGCCATGGCGCTGATGTCGAAACCGGCGCTGCTGATCCTGGACGAGCCCACCACCGCGCTTGATGTGACGGTCGAGGCCGCCGTGGTCGAGCTGGTCAAGGATCTGGGCAAGAAATACGGCACCTCGATGCTGTTCATCAGCCACAACCTGGGCCTGGTGCTGGAAACCTGCGACCGGCTTTGCGTGATGTATTCCGGCGAGGCGGTCGAGCGCGGCTCGATCAAGGATGTGTTCGACGAGATGCAGCACCCCTATACCCAGGCGCTGTTCCGTTCGATCCCGCTGCCCGGCGCCGACAAGAACAGCCGTCCGCTGGTGGCCATTCCCGGCAACTTCCCCCTGCCCCACGAGCGCCCGCCCGGCTGTAACTTCGGGCCGCGCTGTGACTATTTCGAAGCCGGGCGCTGTGACGCGCAGGATATTCTGATGGAGGCGGTGCCGGGCAATGACCGCCACCACACCCGCTGCCTGAAATTCCGCGAAATCGACTGGAACGCACCGATCACGCTCGCCGCGCAAAAGGAAAAGGGCGAGATCGGCGAGGTCGTGCTGAAGATGGACAACCTCAAGAAGTATTACGAGGTGGCCGCGAATGCCCTGTTCGGCGGCGGTGAAAAGAAGGTGGTGAAGGCCAACGAGACCCTGTCATTCGAGGCCCGCGAATCCGAGACGCTGGCCATCGTCGGCGAAAGCGGCTGCGGCAAGTCCACCTTTGCCAAGGTATTGATGGGGCTGGAAACCGCCACCGACGGGCAAATCCTGCTCGATAATCGCAACATCGAACAGATCCCGATCGAGGCACGCGATACCAAGACCGTCTCGGACGTGCAGATGGTGTTCCAGAACCCGTTCGACACGCTCAACCCCTCGATGAGCGTAGGCCGCCAGATCATCCGCGCGCTGGAGATCTTTGGCATCGGCAAGAACGATGGCGAGCGGCAACAGCGGATGCTGGAACTGCTCGATCTGGTGAAACTGCCGCGCGCCTTTGCCGAGCGGATGCCGCGGCAGCTGTCGGGCGGCCAGAAACAGCGCGTCGGCATCGCCCGCGCCTTTGCCGGCGGCGCCCGCATCGTGGTGGCGGACGAGCCGGTCTCGGCGCTGGACGTGTCGGTGCAGGCGGCGGTGACCGACCTGCTTATGGAGATCCAGCGCGAGCAGAAGACGACGCTGCTGTTCATCAGTCACGACCTGTCGATCGTGCGCTATCTCAGCGACCGGGTGATGGTAATGTATCTGGGCCATGTGGTCGAGCTGGGCACCACCGACCAGGTGTTCAGCCCGCCCTATCACCCCTATACCGAGGCACTGCTGAGCGCGGTGCCGATCGCCGATACCTCGGTGGTGAAGGAGCATATCGTGCTCGAAGGCGACATCCCCTCGGCGATGAACCCGCCGCCGGGATGCCCGTTCCAGACCCGCTGCCGCTGGAAATCCGAAGTGCCGGGCGGCCTGTGCGACAAGGACGTGCCACCGGTGCGCCAACTGGGCGACGGCCATCAGGTGAAATGCCACCTGAGCGACGAGGTGCTGGCCAGAATGGGCCCCGTGATCAAGATCGCGGCAGAATAGGCAGAAACATGAAACCCGCAGCCTTTGGACTGCGGGTTTTCTCGAATAACGGGGCTGTGACGGCGCGCTTTGCGAGTGAGCGGCTCAGCTGCCCCAGATCACCTTGACGTAGTTCTTGGTCTCTTCATAGGGCGGCACGTCGCCGTATTTCTCGACCGCTTCGGGACCGGCGTTATAGGCTGCCAGCGCCAGGCGCCAGGATTTGAACTTGCGGTATTGGCGCGACAGATAGCGGGCACCGCCGTCGAGATTCTCATACGGATCGCCCGGATCAACCCCCAATGCGCGGGCGGTGCCCGGCATCAGCTGGGCCAGCCCCAGCGCGCCCTTGTGCGATTTGGCATGCGGGTTCCAGCCGCTTTCCTGCTGCACCAGTCGCAGAAACAGATCCTCGGGGATATTGTGGCGCCGGGCCGCGTCGCGGGCCATTTGCAGGTATTCGCCCTTGTACTTGCCGGTATAGCGCCGGGTCGGCGTGGTCTGGGCGGTGGGCGGTTGCAGGCGGGTCGAGCTTTCGTACTGGCTGGCGCCCCTGGTATCGAGCAGCCGGGCTTGTTTCTGAAACAGGTCGCGCCGGTTCTTGGTCGAGAACATGTCCGCACCCGCAGGCATGGCCGAGACGGCAACCGCCGCCGCGATGAAACCGGAAAAGAGCCTGCGCATTGGTATGAACCTGTCCGTAACCCCTCGCGCGGGACTATAGCCGGTTTGACGGCGAAGAAAACCCTGCCTGCGCGGACGGGTTGAACCGGCAAAACCTTGCTAGCGGTTTCCCTCTGCCTGCGCGCGCGTGTAGGGTCTGTCGGGACGGGTCGGCAAGATTCGGGCCGATCACAATACAAGACGTAACAAGAACAGGAGACGGGGAACCCATGGCTGGCTCGGTCAACAAAGTCATTCTGGTGGGAAATCTGGGCCGCGACCCCGAGGTGCGGACATTTCAGAACGGGGGCAAGGTGTGCAACCTGCGCATCGCCACTTCTGAAACCTGGAAGGATCGCAATACGGGCGAGCGGCGCGAACGGACCGAATGGCATTCGGTCGCCATCTTCAACGAAGGTCTGGTCCGCGTCGCCGAACAATATCTGCGCAAGGGATCCAAGGTCTATCTGGAGGGCCAGTTGCAAACGCGCAAATGGCAGGACCAGTCCGGCCAGGACCGCTACTCCACCGAGGTGGTGTTGCAGGGCTTCGGCGCGACGCTGGTGATGCTCGATGGGCGCAGCGAAGGCGGAAGCGGCGGCGGCGGTTACGGCGGCGGTCAGGGCGGCGGTTACGGCGGCGGCTATGACAGCGGGCCGGCGGGTGACCCCTATGGCGGCCCCTCGGGCGGCGGCAATCAGGGCGGCGGGCGTGGTCCGGCCTCGGGCGGCATCGACGACGACGAGATCCCGTTCTAGACCCGGAGGCATATCATGACATGGTCCTTCACCATCGGCCGTCTCTTTGGCTCGGAACTGAAGGTCCATGTCACCTTCTTTCTGCTCATCGCCTGGATCGGCATCTCGGCCTATCAGATGGGCGGCTGGCCCAGCGCGGTGGAAAACACCGGTTTTGTGCTGGCGCTGTTTGCCTGTGTGGTGGCGCATGAATATGGTCACGCCCTGACCGCGCGCCGCTATGGCATCCGCACCCCCGATATCACCTTGCTGCCCATCGGCGGGCTGGCCCGGCTGGACAAGATGCCCGAGAAGCCGGGGCAAGAAATCGTGGTGGCGCTGGCCGGTCCGGCGGTTAATGTTGCGATCTGGGCCGCCCTCACCCTTGTGGGTGTCGATACCAGGTTCGAAACGCTGACCGCCATCGACAGTGCCGAGCCCGATTTCCTGGGCCGGTTGGCGATGGTCAACCTGTTCCTGGCGGTGTTCAACCTGATCCCGGCCTTTCCGATGGATGGCGGGCGCGTCCTGCGTGCCGCGCTCAGCCTGACAATGGACCGGGTGCGCGCCACCCGCATCGCCGCCGCCGCCGGGCAGCTGGTGGCGCTGCTCTTTGGCTTTGCCGGGCTCAGCGGCGGCAACCCGGTACTGGTGCTGATCGCGGTCTTTGTCTTTATCGCCGCCAATGCCGAGGCGCAGGATGTCGCCATGCGCGCGGTAACCCGCCGCCTGCTGGCGCGCGACGCGATGATCACCCGCTTCGAGACGCTGGGCCCCGCCGATACGCTGGCCACCGCCGCGCAGGCGGTGCTGCATACCACCCAGCATGAATTTCCGGTGCTGGATGGGGACGGGCGTCTTTTGGGATTTGTGACACGGGCACGGCTGTTCGCGGCGCTGGCCTCGGATCATCCACGTTCGGATTCGGCGGAAACCGTGATGGAGCGTGACATCCCGCAGGTGCCGCTCGCCAGCGGGTTGGAGACGGTGCTGGACGCGCTTTATCAGGGGGCGCCGGCGGTCGCAGTCACCACGACTGATGGGCGGATGCTGGGTTATGTCACCCGCGAGAACGTGGGCGAGCTGATGGTGATACAGGGGCGATAATCGCCCCCTTTTCAGTAGCTTGCCAGCGCATCCTCAAGCACGGACAGCACCGCCGCGCGCGGGACGTCCGAGGTGACGAAGGCCTGTCCGATGCCGCGCGCCAGGATAAAGCGCAACTGGCCATCCACCACCTTCTTGTCCTGTGCCATCAGGTCGACCAACGCCGCTGCACCCGGCAGATCGCCGGGGATATCGGACAGATCGGTCTTCATCCCCATCGCCTTGAGATGCGCGCGCACCCGGCTTGGGTCCTCTTGCGAGCAGAGACCCAGCCGCGCCGAGAGTTCGAACGCCAGCGCACACCCGATCGCCACGCCCTCGCCATGCAGCAGCCGGTCGGAATAGCCGGTCGCCGCCTCAAGCGCGTGACAGAAGGTATGACCGAGGTTCAACAGCGCCCGGTCGCCCTGTTCGGTCTCGTCGCGGGCGACGATATCGGCCTTCATCTGAACCGAGCGGGTCACCGCCTCGACCCGGGCGGCCATGTCACCAGCGGCCAGCGCCGGTCCCTGCCCTTCGAGCCAGTCAAAGAACGCCGCATCGCCCAGCAGCCCGTATTTCACCACCTCGCCATAGCCGGCAAGGAAATCGCGGGCCGTCAGTGTGCCCAGCACCGAAGTATCGGCCAGCACCAGCGAGGGCTGGTGAAAGGCGCCGATCAGGTTCTTGCCGTGGGAGGCATTGATACCGGTCTTGCCGCCCACCGAACTGTCCACCTGCGCCAAAAGCGAGGTCGGGATCTGCACGAACCGCACGCCCCGGCGCAGAATGGCGGCAGCAAAGCCCGCCAGATCGCCGATCACGCCACCGCCAAAGGCCACAACGATATCGTTGCGCTCGACCTTCTCGGCCAACAGCCAGTCGACCGCGCGTTCCAGATGCGGCCAGCTTTTGGTGGCCTCGCCCGGCGGCAGCGCCAGCGCCTGCATCGTGATCCCGCCGGCGGCCAGACCTTCGCGCAGCGCCTCCAGATGCAGGCTTGCCACCGTCTCGTCGGTCAGCACGCAGACCCGGCGCCGTTTCAGCAGAGGCGCAATGCGCGCGCCTGCCTCGGCCATCAGGCCCGGTCCGATTTCCACATCATAGCTGCGCGCCCCCAGCGCGACATGCACCGTGTTCATCATGTCAGCTCAGTTCCAATACATCCTTGCGCGTTGCCAGCGCCGCGATCACCCGGTCGACCATCTGCTCGATCGAGGTTTCACCATCCGAAATCACGCAGAGATCGGCCTCGGAGTAAAGCGGCACCCGCGCCTCATAAAGCGCGCGCAAGGTCGCACGCGGATCGGCGGTGCGCAGCAGCGGGCGGGTGTCCTTGTGCCGGACCCGATTCCACAGCACCGACAGATCGGCCTTGAGCCAGACCGACACGCCACGCTCGGAGATCATCCGGCGATTCGCCTCGGCCAAAAAGGCACCGCCACCGGTGGACAGCACGCAGGGCACCCCCTTGAGCAGCCGCCCGATGACCTGGCTTTCGCGATCGCGAAAGAACGCCTCGCCGTCACGCTCGAAAATCTCGGGGATCGACATGTTTGCGGCGTTTTCGATCTCGGCGTCGCTGTCCAGGAACGGCACGCCCAGCCGTTGCGCCAGGGCCCTGCCCACGGCGGTTTTGCCCGCCCCCATCATGCCAACCATGACGACGGTCTTGTGCAGCGCGGCCGCGCCACCATCTATTGTTTTGGCCGAGTTATGCTCAATTTTGCTCATTGTCCTCTGAATGACGTGATCTTGTGAAAAAGGCCAGTTATAACTTGGGCAAAAGAACGAAAGAGGCAGCGTGAAATCATGGGTCGTCTGATCAAATTCCTGGTCTACATTGTGTGTCTCAGTGCAATCGGACTGATCGGATATGCCTATCTGGGTCCGTTCTTCGGGGTCGATTTTTCGGCGCCGCAGACCGAACAGCGCCTGCCGGTGGTGTTGGATGCCGACTAGGGACAAGGCGATCCTTGGGCCTGTCGGGCTGGCCGCGCTTCTGTTCTGCTTGCCTGTATCTGGTCTGACCCAGCAGGCGCCCTTGTCGGCAATCGACTGGCTGGCCAACCCCGCCCCCCAGACCCTGCCAGGCACCGTGCTGCTGGAACCACCGGTTACACAGAGCGGGCTGCTGCCGCAGATCGAGGTTACCCCGCTCGAGGCGCTGCCAATGCCGCTGGGGCTGGTCTCGACCAAGCTGACCGGCCTGCCGCTGGACCTGTGGCAGGGCAGCGACCCGGTGCTGCTGGCCGAGCGGCTGATGCGGGTGCCGGTACGCGACAACCCGGCGATGCAGACCCTGCTCTATACGCTTCTCTTGTCGGAAACCCGCCCCCCCTATGCCAGCCCGCAGGCCGCGGAAACGATGCTGCTGGCGCGGGTCGACCGTCTGATGCAGCTGGGCGCGGTGGACCCGGCGCAGGCGCTGATCCAACTGGCGGGTCCCACCGCCTCGCAAGAGCGGTTTCGGCGCTGGTTCGACGCGACCCTGCTGACCGGGGACGAGGACAGCAGTTGCGCCGCGCTGGCCGCCAGCCCGCATCTGGCGACCGATTATGCGGCGCTGATCTTTTGCACCGCGCGCCGGGGCGACTGGACCTCGGCGGCGCTGACGCTGGAGACCGCGCATGCGCTGGAGCTGCTGCCGCCCGAAACGCTGTCGCTGCTCGACCGGTTCCTCAGCCCCGAGATATTCGAGGATCTGCCGCCGCCCCCGGCCCCCGCGCGCCCCGACCCGCTGACCTTTCGCCTGTTCGAGGCGATCGGCGAGCCTCTGAACACGTCGGGCCTGCCACGTGCCTTTGCCAATGCCGACCTGCGCGATCTGGCCGGCTGGAAGGCCCAACTGGAGGCCGCCGAACGTCTGACCCGCATCGGCGCGCTGACGCCCAACCAACTGTTGGGGCTTTACACCCAACGCAGCCCGGCCGCTTCGGGCGGTATCTGGGACCGGGTCGAGGCGGTCCAGCAATTCGAAACCGCCCTGCAAAGCGGCAGCGCCGAAGCGGTGGCCAAGACCCTGCCCATCGCCTGGGCAGCGATGCGTCAGGCACGGCTCGAAGTGCCTTTTGCCCAACTCTTTGCCGAGGCGCTGCCCCCGCTGGACGCGCCCGAGGCCGCCGCACTCGCCTGGCGCATCCGGCTGTTGTCCCCGGGTTATGAAACGGCGGCGCATGACCCCGCGGATACCAGCGGCGACCGCGCCTTTCTTGCCGCGCTGGCGCGCGGCGTTCCCGGTTCGGTCGCCCCGCCCTCGCCCCAGGCCGGGGCCATCGCGGACGGGTTCGACAGTTCCACCGCCCTGCCCCCTGAGATGGAGGCGATGTTGAGCGACGGTCATCTGGGCGAAGCGATTCTCGAAGCGATGGACCGGTTCGGCAGCGGCGCCATGGGCAATCATGACGATCTGGGCGTGGCGCTGGCCCTGTTCCGCCGTGTCGGGCTGGAGGACACCGCGCGGCGCGCCGCGCTGCAACTGATGCTGCTGACGCGGAGTTGACCGATGTCCACAGCCCCTGCCCAACCGCATCAATGGATCTCGACCTTTCTCGACGCGCAGGCGGCCGAACTGGGGGCCGCAAACAACACGCTGCTGGCCTATGGCCGCGACCTCAAGGATTTCATCGAATGGCTTGAGCGGCGCGGCGTCACGCTGGGCGGGGCCGACCGCGATACGGTCGAGGCCTATCTGGTCGATTGCGACGCGCAAGGACTGGCCCGCGCGACCCGCGCGCGGCGGCTGTCGGCGATCAAGCAGCTATACCGTTTCGCCTTCGACGAGGGCTGGCGCGCGGACAACCCCGCCATCCAGATCAAGGGGCCCGGGCGGCTGAAATTGTTGCCCAAGACGCTTGAGGTGGTCGAGGTCGACCGTCTGCTGGAGGCCGCCCGCCAGACCGGCCGCACCAGCGCCGACCGGCTGCGCAATACCTGTCTGATGGAACTGCTTTATGCCACCGGCATGCGGGTCAGCGAGCTGGTCTCGCTGCCCGCGTCGGCGGCGCGGGGCGATCCGCGCATGCTGCTGGTGCGCGGCAAGGGCGGCAAGGAACGCATGGTACCGTTGTCGCCGCCCGCCCGCGCCGCGCTGGCGGCCTGGCTGACGGTGCGCGACGCCGCCGAAGAGGACGGCGCCCGGCGCGGCAGCGCCCGCTCGCCGCATCTGTTTCCCTCGCGCGGGAAATCGGGTCATCTGACCCGTCACCGGTTTTACCTGCTGATCAAGGAACTGGCCGTCGCCGGCGGTGTGTCGCCCGACAAGGTCACCCCGCACACGCTGCGCCATGCCTTTGCCACCCATCTGCTGGCCAATGGCGCCGATCTGCGCACCATCCAGACCCTGCTGGGCCATGCCGATGTCTCGACCACCGAGATTTACACCCATGTTCTGGACGCAAGGCTGGCCGAACTGGTGCTGGATCACCACCCGCTGGCCCGCGACGACAAGACCGATACCGACTGAGGCCTTGATCGCGCCCCCCTCCGACCCCATAACGGATGCCAGTGAAACAAGTTTTCAGGACCGATGGACCCCTCTGCCCCCGCGCTCGACAGCGCCTTCTGGATCACGACCGGCGCGATCCTGTTCCTGCTCATTCTCTCCGGCTTCTTCTCGGGGTCTGAAACCGCGCTGACCGCCGCGTCGCGCGGCAAGCTGCGCAGCCAGGCCGACAAGGGATCGAAAGGCGCGGAAAAGGCGCTTGCGATCACCGATGACAATGAACGGCTGATCGGTTCGGTCCTGCTGGGCAACAACCTGGTCAATATCCTTGCGGCCTCGCTGGCCACCGCCCTGTTCACCCGCGCCTTTGGCGAAAGCGGGGTGGCGCTGGCGACGCTGGTGATGACGCTGTTGGTGCTGATCTTTGCCGAGGTGCTGCCCAAGACCTATGCCATCACCAATGCCGAAAAGGCCGCCGCGGCTGTGGCGCCGATCATCGGCGTGGTGGTGATGGTGTTTTCGCCGGTGGTGGCCTTGGTGCGGCTCTTGGTGCGCGGGGTGCTGCGGCTGTTTGGCGTGCGCATCGACCCCGACAGCCATATCATGGCGGTGCGCGAGGAGATCGCCGGCGCGCTCTATCTCGGCCATTCCGAGGGCGTGGTGGAAAAAGAGGACCGCGACCGCATCCTGGGCGCGCTCGACCTGGCCGAGCGCACGGTCGAGGAAATCATGCTGCATCGCTCGAATATCGTGATGCTGGATGCCGATGCCGAGCCCGAAACCATTCTGGAACACTGCCTGCAAAGCCCCCATACCCGCCTGCCCGTCTATCGCGGCGAGCCCGAGAACATCATCGGCGTGGTCCATGCCAAGGACCTGTTCCGCGCCATGTATGCCCAGGTTGGCGGCAGCGAGGGTCACACCGCGCGGCTCAAGGATTTCGACATCACAAGGGTCGCCAACGCGCCCTATTTCGTGCCCGAGACCACGACGCTCGACGACCAGATGCGCGCCTTTCTGCGCATTCGCAGCCATTTCGCGCTGGTGGTGGACGAATACGGCTCTTTGCGCGGGCTGATCACGCTCGAGGATATTCTCGAAGAGATCGTGGGCGAGATCACCGACGAATTCGACCCCGATGCCGAAATGCCGGTGACCCGTGGCGACGATGGCCAGTTCCTGGTCGAGGGCGCCATGACCATCCGCGACGTGAACCGGGCAATGGACTGGTCGCTGCCCGATGACGAGGCCAATACGGTCGCCGGACTGGTCATTCATGAGGCACAAATGATCCCGACCGTGGGTCAGGTCTTTGCCTTTCATGGCTTCCGCTTCGAGGTGACGGGCCGCGAGGGCAACCGGATCACCGGGCTCAAGATCCGCCCGCTATGACCCGCGCGGGCCGGATCCGGGGCTGGTTCGACGCTGTTGTCCTCGATCTGGGCCGGCAGATGCGCTGGTCTTTCCTGCCGCCGCTGATGGTCTATTTCGCCGCCGGGGCGCAGGGGCTGACCGCCGTTGTCGGCACGTTCTTCGTCAAGGAATATCTGGATGTCTCGGCGGCCTTCATCGCCGGGCTTGCCTTCTGGGCCGGACTGCCTTGGGCGCTGAAGATGCCGCTGGGCCATCTGGTCGACCTGATCTGGCGCTGGAAGGCCTGGCTGATCTATCTGGGCGCGGCGCTGATCGCGGCCAGTTTCGCCATCATGTATGGGCTGGCCACCCGGGCCGACTGGATGCCGGGCATCATGTCGGTCACCGCCTGGTATGTATTGGCGGTGCTGCTGGCCCCCTGCGGCTATGTGGTACAGGACGCGGTCGCCGATGCCATGTCGGTCGAGGCGGTGCCGCGGCACGATGCGCAAGGCGCCGAGCTGTCGCCCGAGGTGCAGCGTGCCCAGCACACCACCATGCAGACACTGGGACGCTTCGCCCTGATCGGCGGCGCCAGCGCGGTCGCCGCCCTGAACATCGTTCTGTTCGACGGGATCGAAACGCTGGCCCCGGCCGAGAAAGCCGCCCGCTATGGGCATATCTATGCGCTTGCCCTGCTGATCCCCTGTATCTCGATCTCGGGTGTCCTGCTGGCCGGCTGGCAAAAGCGGCGCACCATTGCCCGGCTGACAGCGCAAGGGATGGACCGGGTGCGCGCGCTGGCCACATTCGACCCCGAGGGCGAGAAGGTGCGGCTGAACCACTGGTATTTCACCGGCGGCGCCATCTTTGTCGCGATGACGCTGACCGTCGGGCTGATGGACCTGCCGTTTTCGCAAGAGATCGTCTTTGCCGGATCGATGGCCATCGTGCTGACCCTGATGCGGCAACTGGTGCGCAATCTGGATCAGGCGCATGCACGCGCCCTGATCGGCACCGCGATCATCGTCTTCATGTTCCGCGCCATGCCGCTGAACGGTGCGGCCTCGACCTGGTTCGATATCGACGTGCTGGGCTTTGACCAGCAATTCCTGTCGCTCTTGTATCTCATCACCTCGGTTCTGACCCTGGTGGGCATGGTGGTGCTGCGGCCGATGATCGCCTCGCGCACCATCGCCGATATCGTGATCCTACTGACGCTGGCGGCGGGGGTGTTGTCGCTGCCCGGGATCGGGTTGTATTATGGCGTCCACCACTGGACCGCCGCCATGACCGGCGGCATTGTCGACGCGCGGTTCATCGCAATCGTCAACACGGCGGTGGAATCGCCGCTGGGTCAGGTGGCGATGATCCCGATGCTGGCCTGGATCGCGCGCAATGCGCCCGCCAATCTCAAGGCAACGTTCTTTGCGGTCATGGCCTCGTTCACCAATCTGGCCTTGTCCGCGTCGAGCCTTGGGACCAAGTACCTCAACCAGATCTATACCGTCACCCGTGAGGTCCGCGCCGAGGACGGCACGGTGACGGTTCCGGCGGATTACACGCAGCTTGGCTATCTGCTGATGACGGTGGCAGCAATCACCGTGATTGTCCCCCTGCTCACCGTCTGGCTGGTGCAGCAGAGCCGGTTCAAGAGCCGCGACTAGCCCGTTCCAGCCGCTCACGGTCTTCGGCCGCGCTCAACCCCGCGAGCCCTCGCGCCAGGCTGCGCGCGGCAGAACGGCGGGCAGCTTGTTCCAGTTCACCCGCGCTCCGCGTGCCTATCGCCGCCAGCGCCCGCTGCAGCGCAAGTTGCACTTCGATATTGGTGGCGCCGTCGCGGGCGATCCGGTCAAAGGTTTCGGCAAACAGGGCATCGGGCGGAAGCGGCCGCAACCAGACGCGGTCGCAAGCCGGGGTTTTGTCGTTCTGCTCGCCATTTGCCAGCAGCACCAGAGAGGACAGCCGGTCGACCACGGTGATCGCCGTCGATGGATCGTTGATCCCCGGCGACAGCGCCCGGCAGGCCATGTCGCCCAGTACCGACAGGCCGAACAGCGGGTCCTGCACGAATGTGCGCGCGCCCTCGATCGCAAAGGCGCGGCAGGCTTCCCCGGCGACCTCAGCGTCCAGATCGCTGCAAGCGAACCGGGCCAGTTCCTGCCCCTCCTGCACGTAATCGCCGACATAAACAGTGACATAGACCCGGGTTTCGGCCCTTTGGGCCAGCTCTTGCAGCATCTCGACAAAGATCTGCTGGACATATCCGGGCTGCGGCGCCCGCAGGATCTGCCCGCCCTCGGGCAGATCCGTTTGCTCGGTGAGCGCGTGTGCCCCGTAACAAGGCGTCTTTGCCAGTGCCCGCAGCGACACCGCCGCGCGACGTTCAACCTGGGCCAGGGTCTCGCCGAAACTGCCCAGATCCTCCAGATGCGCGATCCAGCGGATGATCGACACCACGATCAGGGCAATGACCAGCATCGTCATGGCAAACAGCGCCACGCTTTCCTGTTCGCCAAAGATCGGTGTGCGCCGCAGCACCATCCCGGACATGGAGAACAGATAGGCGCCGACAAAGACGGCAAGGATCGAATGGGTGGCGGTATCGTCCTTGAGGATCACATGGGTGCGCGGCCCCCATTGCGACCAGGCCGCACGATGGGCGCCGGTCATCACCGTCAGCGAAAAGGTGGTCACCGCCAGCATACTGGTCGCCAGCGTCGCCAGGATCGGGTCCACTGCCGCCGCGCCGATGCGGTCGGCCAGCCCCGGCGGGATCAGATCACCCAAAAGCGCCGCCAACGGGACCGACAACAGGCTGAGCGCGGCGATCAGAATAATCCGTACATAGAGCAGCCGCAGCATGCGCCGGGCAATATTCAGGAGTTTATCTCGCAAATCGCCCTCTCGAACCGGCTGTACATTTCATTTGCGACACATCCCGTCGCAGAGCGACAAGAACCCGCGCCATATCTGCCCTGACTGATAGGTCAGACCTGTCCCTAGACTAGCGGAGACTGAAATGAAAACCACCACCCGAGTGGCCGTCATCGGCGGCGGTGTTGTCGGCTGTTCCGTCCTCTATCACCTGACCAAGCTGGGCTGGTCCGACGTGATGCTGATCGAGCGGTCCGAGCTGACCTCGGGCTCGACCTGGCATGCGGCGGGCGGCTTTCACACGCTGAACGGCGATACAAACATGGCCGCGCTTCAGGGCTATACCATCCGGCTCTACAAGGAGTTGGAAGAGATCACCGGCATGTCCTGCGGGCTGCACCATGTGGGCGGCATCACGCTGGCCGACAATCGGGACCGGTTCGACATGCTGCTGGCCGAACGGGCCAAACACCGGTTCATGGGGCTCGAGACCGAGATTGTCGGCCCCGAAGAGATTGCCAAGATCGCCCCCATCACAAATCTGGATGGCATCATCGGCGCGCTTTACGACCCGCTCGACGGGCATCTGGACCCGTCCGGCACCACCCATGCCTATGCCAAGGCCGCCCGCATGGGCGGCGCCACCATCGAAACGCACTGCATGGTGCGCGAAACCAACCAGCGCCCGGACGGCACCTGGGACGTGGTGACCGACAAGGGCACCATCCACGCCGAGCATGTGGTCAACGCAGGTGGCCTCTGGGCGCGTGAAGTGGGCGCGATGGCGGGCGTCTACTTCCCGCTGCACCCGATGGAGCACCAATACATCGTCACCGACGATATTCCCGAAATCTATGAGCGCGGCAGCGAACACCCGCATGTGATGGACCCCGCCGGCGAAAGCTATCTGCGGCAAGAGGGGCGCGGGCTGTGCATCGGGTTCTATGAACAGCCCTGCAAGCCCTGGGCGGTGGACGGCACGCCCTGGACTTTCGGTCATGAATTGCTGCCCGACGACTTTGACAAGATCGAGGAAAGCATTGAATTCGCTTATAAACGCTTTCCCGTTCTGGCCAGCGCCGGGGTCAAGTCGGTCATTCACGGCCCCTTTACCTTTGCCCCCGATGGCAACCCCCTGGTGGGGCCGGTGCCGGGCATGCGCAACTATTGGTCGGCCTGCGGTGTCATGGCGGGGTTCAGCCAGGGCGGCGGGGTCGGCCTGATGCTGGCGCAATGGATGATCGAGGGCGAACCCGAGCGCGACGTGACCGCGATGGATGTGGCGCGCTTCGGCAGCTGGATCAGCCCCGGCTATACCCGCCCTAAGGTGATCGAGAACTATCAGAAACGGTTCAGCGTCTCTTACCCGAACGAGGAACTGCCCGCCGCCCGCCCCAACCGCACCACGCCGATGTATGATATCTTTTCCGACATGGGCGCGGTCTGGGGCCAGCAATTCGGGCTGGAGGTTGCCAATTACTATGCCCAAGGCGACGAGCCGACCTATGAAACGCCCTCCTTCCGCCGCTCGGACGCGTTTGCGGCCACCGGCCGCGAGGTGCGCGGTGTGCGTCAAGGCGTGGGCATCAACGAGGTCCACAACTTCGGCAAATACATGGTGACGGGCCCGCGCGCGCGCGCCTGGCTCGACCGGATCATGGCGGGTCGCATCCCGGCGCCGGGGCGGCTGTCACTGACGCCGATGCTGAGCGCCAAGGGCAAGCTGATCGGGGATTTCACCGTTTCCTGCCTGAGCGAGACCGAGTTTCAGCTGACCGCCTCCTACGGGTCGCAGGATTATCACATGCGCTGGTTCCAGAAACATCAGGAAGACGGCGTAACCATCGAAAATATCAGCGACAAGCGCAACGGTTTCCAGATTGCCGGGCCAAAGGCACGGGCAGTTCTGGCCGCTTGCACCCGCGACGATGTCGACAGCCTGCGCTTCATGGATGTGCGGCGGATGGTGGTGGGCATGACCGACTGTATCGTGCAGCGGGTCAGCTATACCGGCGATCTGGGCTATGAGATCTATTGCGATCCAATGGCGCAGCGCCAGCTGTGGTGGACCCTGTGGCAGGCCGGGCAGGACCACGGCATGATCCCCTTTGGCATGCGCGCGATGATGAGCCTGCGGCTGGACAAGTTCTTTGGCTCGTGGCTGCGGGAGTTCTCTCCCGACTATACCGCCGCCGAAACCGGGCTGGACCGGTTCATCGCCTTCAAGAAAGAGGCGGATTTCATCGGCCGCGCGGCCGTCGAGGCGGAGCGCGCCGCAGGCCCTGCCCGCCGGCTCTGCGCCTTTGAGGTCGACGCCGACGGCGCCGATGTCAATGCCTATGAACCGATCTGGCTGGAGGGCGCGGTGGTGGGCTTCTGCACATCGGGCGGCTATTCGCATCACGCGGGTAAATCGGTCGCACTGGGTTTTCTGCCGGTCGAGCGCATCGCCGATGGGCTTGCGGTCGAGATCGAGATCCTGGGCCAGATGCGCCCCGCGCGGGTGATCAGCCAGCCGCTTTTTGACGCGGATGGTGCGCGCATGCGCGGGTGACAACTCCCGCGTCAGGCGCCAGAGTTGCGGCATGAAGCCGATTCCCATCCTTTTGCTGGCCGCGGGCCGGTCCCGTCGCATGGGCGGGGCCGACAAGCTGATGCAAGAGATCGACGGCATGCCGCTGCTGCGCCGGACCGCCTTGCGGGCGCTGAAAGTGGCACCGGTGATCGTGGCCGTGCCGCCGGCACCGCATCCGCGCCATGTCGCGCTGGCGGGGTTGCCCGTTGATATCGTCGAGGTGCCCGATGCCGACGAGGGCATGAATGCCAGCCTGCGCCGCGCAGTTTCGGCGTTGCCGGACGAGACGCCCGCAGCCATGGTTCTGCTTGCCGACCTGCCCGACCTGACCAGTGACGACCTGACGCTGGTACTGGGCGCCATAGATTTTTCGACGAAAAATCTCATCTGGCGCGGGGCGACCGCATCGGGCCATCCCGGCCATCCCGTTGTATTTCACCGGGCCTTGTTCCCCACGCTTCTGGAACTGACCGGCGATACCGGGGCGCAATCGGTGGTACAGGCGCATCGCGACCGGCTGGTGCTGGTCCCGTTGCCGGGCGCGCATGCCCGCACCGATCTGGACACGCCCGAGGCCTGGGCAAACTGGCGCGCGAAACGGCAATAGGCGAGGCGCGAAAACCGCGCCCCGCCCTGCCCGCGCGCCCCGAGACCGCGCGGTTCAAGCTGCATATTCGGGGAGGCCGAAGCCCGCTGTTACATCAGCAGGCGGGCTTCATGTTTCTTCAGCGACCGGCGCGCGGCGGCATAGGCCTCGACACCTTCGCGGGTCTTCAACTCGGGGAACAGTTCGAGCAGTTCGTCGCGCTGTGCATCGGCAAGACCGGCCAGCGACAGATCGCCCGGCTGGAAGCTCTCGGTCCAGGCCCCGTCCGACAGCACCACTTCGTGCTGGTCGAACATGAAGTGGATATAGGTCACTTCCGAGATCTCGACGATGTCGACCCCTTCGAGCCCGATCAGATGCTTGGCCGCGACCAGAACCTCGCGCTCTTCGAAGTAGAGCGCCGTCTTGTCATTGGCCACCAGGATCCGGTGGTTGGGGCTGACGATCATGTCCCGCTCGGGCAGGCCCCCACCCAAGGCACCCTGACGGATCAGCACCGGGTTCAGGTGACCGGCACGGGCCAGTTCTGCGCCGCTCAGCGTGCGGGCGCCGACCCAGCGGATTTCCTGGATACCGTTGTCGCGGGTGATCACCCGGTCTCCGACTTTCAGCTCCTCGACCAGACGCTCGCCCTTGGGGGTTGCGATCTTGGTGCCCGGCGTGAAGCAGGGCAGGATGACCGTCTCGATCTCGCTGAATGTGGTGGTGCCGGTTTCGGTGCCACCCGCATCGAAGTAGCGCACGATGCCCGCCTCGGGGTCGCCCGCGTCGTATTCGACGGTGACCGAACCACCGGGAGCGGCAGCATTGGTCAGGTCGAGCACGTCCTCGTCCAGCCCGTCGGCATCCTCGCCGCCGATGATGACCTCACCCTGACCGACATTGACGAACCGGTCGTCGCCAAAGCCGCCGCCCAGGATGTCACCGCCATCGTCAGGGTTCTCGTTGCTGCCGGACAGGGTATCGTCGCCTTCGCCGCCGAACACGATGTCGCGCCCCGCGCCACCATCAAGCGAGTCGTCGCCCTCTCCGCCGTCGATGGCGTCGCCACCCTCTTCGCCGAACACGGTATCGTTGCCCGCGCCGCCGAACACCACGTCAGTGTCCAGACCGCTGCGGACCAGATCGTCGCCGGCACCGGCCAGCACCACATCCTGCTCGTCGACCAGCGGCGGCACGGCGTCGTCATTGTCGACCATGTCGCCTTCGGGATCACCGGTATAGGCCAGGTCAATGGTGTCATTGCCCGAGGTGCCGTCAACGATGCCGTCATAGCTGTCCGGCGGGGTCGGGCCGCTACCCGGCGGCGGGGTCGGGCTTCCGCCCGGGTTTCCAACCACCAGCACATTCTCGACCTCCGAGAACTCGGCGGTGCCGGCCACGGTCAGATCGGGGTTGTAATAGGTGATGGTTCCGGATTCGCCGGTCGGGTCGGTCTGGTCATAGTCGACCACGGCCAATCCGGTCGCGACAGCCACGTCAAAGTCGTTGCCGCCTTCGCCGCCCACGATCGTGTCGCCGATCCCGGCACCGATCGTGTCGCGGTCGTCGTCACCGTAAAGGACGTCGGCCTCGGACCCGCCCAGGATCACATCGTTTCCGGTGCCGCCGTGGATCTCGTCCTCGCCGTGCCCGCCCAGCAGGGTGTCATTGCCGTCGCCGCCTTCGATGCTGTCCTGATCAATCCCGCCATCGACCAGGTCGTCGCCCGCACCACCCAGGATGGTGTCGTTGTCGTCCTGACCATAGAGCGTATCATTGCCGTCGCCGCCGTCGATGAAATCGAGCCCGTTGGTGGTCTCGGGATCGGCGGGGCCATCAGTGCCATCGTCACGGATGTTGAGGTTGTCCGGGAAGCGCGGGTCGAGACCGCCATAAACCACGTCGTCGCCGGTACCGGCCAGGATCGAGTCCGCGCCCTCGCCGCCCACGATCATGTCCGCGCCGTCGCCACCCTCGATGGTATCGTCATCCAGGCCGCCGTCGATCGTGTCGTTGCCGCCACCGCCGGTGATCCGGTCGGTGTCGTCCCCGGTGAGGATCATGTCATTGCCTTCGCCGCCATCGACGGTGTCGCGGTCGTCGTCGACAACCGGATCCGCCGGAACCGCCGGCAGGCCGTTATACGAGGGGAAGCCGCGATCGGGCAGATTGCCCGACAGGCTGCCCGAGGTGTCGATCACATCGTCACCATCGCCACCCTCGACGCTGTCATTGCCGTCGCCGCCGGTCAGCGTGTCATCGCCGCCCTGGCCGATCAGCGTGTCGTCGCCCTCGCCCCCGGTCAGGCTGTCATCGCCATCAGCACCGGTATCGGCGTTGGGCACATCGAAATAGACATCCGAAACGGTGATCTCGCTGGGGTTCACACCGGCCTGGGCATGTTCGATGGTCAGACGTGCCACCGGGCCCGGAATGGTCACCAGGATCGAGTAGTTCGCGTTGTTGGCCCCGGCATAGCCGCCGTCGCCGGTGGCGGTCTCGTTGCCCGGCACGCCGTCGGTATCGCTCTCGGTGACATTCAGGCCACCGGCGATGTTCACCGTGATCGGGTCGCCGTTGACGTCAAAGGCCTGCACGCGGGCCTGACCGTCGCCGTCGATATCGTTGATGCGGAACGAGACATTGGTGACCGGGTCCGAGAAGTCGAGCTGATAGCCCGCGGTATTGGTCTGCCCGTTCAGTTCCGACTGCATGGCGCTGTCGTCAACGGCATCGGGACCATTGGTGTCGATATTGCCGACATATTGCTCTTCGGTCGAGAACTCGGTGGTGACGGCCGGATCGGCGCTCAGAACCGAGAAGGTGACATCGACACCGCCGGTGGTCTGGGTAAAGCCACCGCTCAGGTCGTCGCCATCATCCACATCGCCGCCGTCATCCGGATCGGGGGCACGGAACCATTCGAACACTTCGCGGGTGCTGCCGCCAGCGCCACCGCCCGGCGCGTTGTCATCGCCGATCAGCAGGTCGTCGCCGGACTCGCCGTTCACCGTGTCGCTGCCGCTGCCGGCATAGACGGTGTCATCGCCCAGACCCGCGTCGATGCTGTCATCGCCAGCGCCGCCGTCGACCACGTCATCGTCGGGGCCATGGGTCGGGTCGACCGCGTCGCCGCCGTCGATCACGTCGCCTTCGGGATCACCGGTATAGGCCAGGTCGATGGTGTCGTTGCCGGGGGTGCCGTCAACGATACCATTGGGTTGGCCGATCACCGGTGCATCCAGCACCGCCACATAGTCGACACCGCCAAAGAAGTTCTGGTCGAAATCGCCCGCCGTTGCCTCGCGGGCACCGATGGCAAAGCTCTGCTCGCTGCCGGTGGTGACGTCGAGCGTCATGCCGGTCTGGTCGCTGGAGACGGTGGTTTCGGTGCCCTGGGTCTCGTTCTCAACACGCATGTCGAGCCCGTTGTCGGACCAGGCATAGGTCACGGTGACCACATCGCCGATATTGTAGAAGTTGGAGCCGGTGCTCAGGACCTCTTCGATCCCGTTCGAGCGGTGCAGAACCTCGACCACGCCGTCATTGGTCACGCGAACCTCGAAATAGCCGCTGTCGGCCCCCGAGGTGGTGCCGGCGCCATCATCGACATTGCCGGAATCTTCGGCGCCGCGGCTGACCACGGTATACGGGCCGGTGCCGGGATGGCCAAAGACGCGGAACGAGGTGATCAGAGAGCCTTCTTCCAGGTCGAATTGATCGTCATCGCCATCATTGACGTCCATCCGCTGATCCGGCTGACCGGTATACATCCAGCCCGCGCTGAAGTCGGGGCTGTTCACCGGAGTGCCGTCCTGCGCGATCCCGTCCCCCAGGCCGGTGTCGTTGGTTTCCGCACCGGGGCGGAAATCCCACAGACCAATCAGGTTGGCCGAATACGGATTGTCAAAGTTCGTCGCCATACCAATCTCCTTCCCGGCACACCTGCACCGATCGCGTCCCTACGCGAAAAACCTACGTTAACCGGGCGATGACAAGGCCAGTCGCGACTGCACCACTTGTGATCCCGGTCGGGCAGAGAAAGCTGGCGTAACGCCAAGCGGCGCCGTTTCGATACGCCGCGACGCATCGGGTAAACCTTCGCCACAAACGACCGCAAAGCCGTTGCGCGAACGCGCATCTTTCCCGCGTCTTCAAGACGCCAAGTTGTGCGGTCGCCCCCGTGACCAACAGACATCGCCCCCCCAGTTGGGCTGCATCTATAATTACCGGAGGCTTCGAAGTGGACAAAGCGAAAAAAGGTCTAAAATTCGCCCTATTCCGATCCGGACACGCGTCTGACCGTCTGAGACCGACCCGGCATATCAACTCTTGGTTGATTATTGTTTCACAAGCCTCATCTCGCAAATCGGGACATCGCCCTTGTTTCCTGCGCAGAACCCCGGTTTGCTTCGGTTGGCGTGTCGCCGCTCACCGAGCAGTTGTTTCTCTTTCGAGAACAGTACGCAACCACCAGCACCGGTACCAGCCGCTGCACCCCCCGCCACATTCCCGCCATATTTGCAAACGGGTCAGTGATCAATCGTCCCTGTTGGTAAAGTTCTTTGAAGGAACGGGAACAATCCCGCGTGAGAATTGCTCGAATCAAGTTCAATTTATCCACATCGGCATGATCCGCCGCCCCGTATGCCGCCAGCGATCGGTGAAGACGGATTAAGAAATCTTAATCCCTGCCTCAGCCCCATCTCAGAATGCCCGGCTATCTCTGTCTCGAACCCGGCCCGGACCGGACATCGAGACAGGAGACCAAGATGAGCATTCGCATGTCCCGCAAGTTGACCCCCTCGCTTCCCAAATGGGCAGCCGCCCCCGCATTGGGCGCGCTGTTGATGGCCACCAACGCCCTGCCCGGCCATGCAGACGCGGCGCTGGCCGATCTGGTCGAACAGGTCGCCCCCAGCGTGGTCACCGTGCTGGCCAGCCAGGACGCCGCACCGCGCCCGACAGGCACCCAGCCCTCGCCCTTCGAAGGCACCCCGTTCGAGGAGTTCTTTCACCAGTTCAGCGGCCCGCGCGGCATACCGATGCCCGATAGCGGCCCGCGCCAGGGGCTCGGCTCGGGCTTCATCCTCGATGCTGAGGGCTATATCGTCACCAACAATCACGTGGTGGACGGCGCCGACCGGGTAACCGTTCGGCTGAGCGATGACCGTGAGTTCACAGCCCAGGTGGTCGGCACCGACCCGCTGACCGATCTGGCGCTGCTGCGGATCGACGCAGGCGAGGCGCTGCCCGCCGTCACGTTGGGTGACAGCGACGTGATCCGCGTGGGCGAGGATGTGGTGGCCGTGGGCAACCCCTTTGGCCTCAGCTCGACCGTGACCACCGGCATCGTCTCGGCCAAGGGGCGCAATATCTCGGACGGACCCTATGCCGAGTTCATCCAGACCGACGCCGCCATCAACAAGGGCAATTCGGGCGGACCGCTGTTCAACATGGCGGGCGAGGTCGTGGGCGTGAACTCGGTGATCTATTCGCCCTCGGGCGGTTCCGTGGGGCTGGGCTTTGCCGTCACGTCGAACATCGTCGATCACGTGATTTCGGACCTGCGCGAAGACGGTCGGGTCGATCGCGGCTGGCTGGGCGTGTCGATTCAGAACCTTGGCGCCGATATCGCCGCCGCGCTGGGCCTTGACGGGACCTCCGGTGCGCTGGTGTCCGAGGTCGTGGCCGATGGCCCCTCGGACGGCACCCTGCGCCCCGGTGACGTGATCGTCGCCTTCGAGGGCAAGCCGGTGCGCAGCAGCGCCGACCTGCCCCGGCTGGTGGGCGCGACCGAATCCGGAACCCGCGCCAGTATCCGGGTGATGCGCGATGGCAAGGCGCAGGATATCACCGTCACCATCGGCACCCATCAGGCCAGCGCCGAGGTGATCCCGGCCAGCGCCGACGGCCCCGCCGACGCGCCCGGCCTTGGCCTGACCGTCTCGCCGCTGAGCGAAGAGGCCCGCAAGGGCGCCGGGCTGGACAGCGACACCGGCGGCGTGCTGATCACCGATATCGCGCCCGATGGCCCCGCCGCCCGCGCCGGCCTGCGGCCCGGCGACGTGATCCTGCGGCTGGGCGGCGCCGACACCGCCAGCCCGGCGGCGCTGAAACAGGCGCTGGAAAGTGAAAAGACCGATCCGGCGCTGATGCTGATCAACCGGGGCGGCAACCAGATCTTTCTCGCGGTCAAGATCACCTGACCGACAGGTCGCTGACCCGGCCGTGCCCCCGCACGCCGGGTCTGGATCCGGGCCATGTTATGTGCCTTTCGGTCCCGGATCTGCCGGGCGCGTCCCATCCGCGCCCGGCACGTGCATTTGCCGCCTCGCCCCTGTATATCCATCAGAAAAGAGGACCATTGAGATGAGCCGACGTGTGCTGATCGTCGAGGATGACCCCGAAACGCGCGACTTCCTCGCCAAGGGTTTTGCCGAGGAGGGCTTTGCCGTGGAATGCGCTGCCGACGGGCGCGATGGCCTTTATCACGCCACCGATGGCGGCTTTGACGCGATGGTGCTGGACCGGATGTTGCCCGGGCTTGACGGGCTGGCGCTGATCAAATCGGTGCGGGCGGCCGGACTGAACACCCCGGTCATCATGCTGACGGCGATGAGCGCGGTGGACGAGCGCGTCAAGGGGCTGCGCGCCGGGGCCGACGACTATCTGGTCAAGCCGTTCTCTTTTCAGGAGTTGCTGGCCCGGGTCGAGGCGCTGCTGCGCCGCCCGCAGGACACGCAAGAAGCCACGACGCTGACCTGTCGCGATCTGGAGATGGACCTGATGCGCCGCAAGGTGACCCGCGCCGGGCGCGAGATCACCCTGACCCCGCGCGAGTTCCAGATCCTCGAATTCTTCCTGCGCCGCAAGAACCGGGTGATCACCCGCACCATGCTGCTGGAGGGGGTCTGGGATTACCATTTCGACCCCAACACCAATATCGTCGACGTGCATATCTCGAAGCTGCGCCGCCAGATCGACGAGGGCGCCGAGGTGCCGCTGATCACCACGGTGCGCGGTGCGGGTTACATGATCTCCGATGGCTAAGCCTCTTGTCCTGATGCGAAATGCCCGCACCCGGCTGGTGCTGCTCAGCATGGTGCTGAGCACGGCGATGACGGTGGCGGTGCTGGCACTGGTCTATGTCACCGCCAACCGGACCATTGCGGGAGAGACCCGCTCGGTGGTGACCGCCGAACTGGCCGGGCTGGCGGATGAATACCAGCGTCTGGGCGTCATCGGCCTGCTGACCGCGATCGAGCGGCGCAGCCAGGACGCCAGCGAGCGCGATGCGCTTTACCTGCTGACCGATCGCGGTGGTGCGGTGCTGGCGGGAAATCTGGTGCGCTGGCCGCCCGGCGTGACGGCAGGCAGCGGCTGGATCGAACTGGATCTGATTCGCACCGAATCCGGTGAAAGCGTGCCGGTCTCGGCCGCCTCGATCCGCCTGCCCGGCGGCGAGGGGCTGCTGGTGGGGCGTGATGCCTCGGCCCGGCGGCAATTCGACCGGGTGCTGCTGCGTTCGGTCGGGCTGGCACTGCTGGCGGCGCTGGCGCTCAGCCTGCTGACCGGCTGGCTGCTGACGCGGCTGGTGTTCTCGCGGCTCAAGGACATCTCGCGCACCGCCGGAGAGATCGTCTCGGGCGATCTGGGCCGCCGCATCCCGCTGCGCGGTACCGGGGACGAGTTCGACCGCATGGCGGCAACCCTGAACGAGATGCTCGACCGGATCGAGGAACTGGTGGGCCATCTGCGCACCACCTCGAATTCCATCGCCCATGACCTGCGCTCCCCCCTGTCGCGTCTGCGCCAGCGGGTCGAGACGCTGACCGACCCCGACCGCGACCCTGACGAGCGCGGCGCCGACGGCGCCCGCGCCTTGGCCGAGGTGGACCACCTGTTGCGGGTCTTTTCGCAACTGACCGAGATCTCGCGCGCCGAGGCGGGGCTGGGGCGCGAAGAATTCGAACCGGTGGACCTGGCCGCGCTGGCGCGCAATCTGGGCGAGTTCTATGAACCGCTCGCCGCCGAGACCGGCGTGACCCTGACGGTCGAGGCCAAGGCCGCGACCCTGCCCGGCCACCCGGCACTGCTGGCGCAGGCGCTGTCCAACCTGCTCGATAATGCGCTGCGTTATGCGCCCGCGGGCAGCGCGGTCTCGCTGACCCTGTCCGAGATCGGAACGAACGTAGTGCTGGCTGTGCGCGACCAGGGTCCCGGTGTGCCCGAGGAGGACCTGTCGCGCCTGGCCCAGCCTTTTGTCACGCTCGACCCGTCGCGCACGGGCGGCAATTCGGGCCTGGGCCTGGCGCTGGTCGCCGCAATCGCCCGGATGCATGGCGGCAGCTTCGAAGCGGAAAACCGCGCGCCGGGGCTCGAGGCGCGTCTGACCCTGCCGCGCGGCGCCTGAGCCGGCCCTGCCCGCTCATAGGCGCGCGGGCAGTTCCGCATAGCCGTGGAACCGAATGCGCCCGCCGGGCACACGGCCGTCCAGCAACTGGTAGTCGGGAAACCGCTCCAGCAGCCGGCCCAGTGCGATCCGCCCTTCGAGCCGGGCGAGCGTCAGCCCGACACAGACATGCGGCCCGCCAGCAAAGGCCAGATGGCGGTTCGGCTTGCGCGCGATGTCGAACCGGGTCGGATCGTCGAACACCGCCGGGTCGCGATTGGCCGCCCCGATGCACAGATGCAGGTTGGTCCCCTTGGGCAGGCGAAGCCCGTCCAGCTCGATCTCGGCGGTGGTCTCGCGATTGCCCAGCTGGTTGGGCGAGCGGAAGCGCAGAATCTCTTCGACCGCCGAGGGCAGCAGCGCCGGATCGCCCAGCAGCCGGGCGCGTTCCTCGGGGTAGTCATGCAACAGCGCCAGCCCGTTGCCGATCAGGTTCGAGGTGGTCTCGTGACCGGCATTCAGGATGAAGATACAGTTTTGCAGCAGCTCGATTTCCGACAACTGCTGATCAGCGCCCTCGCCTCGAATGAGCCGGGTCAGCACATCGGTTTCCGGGTCACCCGGTTTCGCGCGGCGCCGCGCCACCAGATCCTCGAGATAGGTCTTGAACTCGGTCACCGCCTGCTGGCCCTGCGCCAGTTGATCTTCGGTCAGCTTCGGTTCCAGCGCGCCCAGGATGATCAGCGACCAGTCGCGCAGCGGCCCGCGCTCGTTCATCGGCACATCCAGCAGGTTGCCGATGATCTGGATCGGAATGGTCGAGGCGAAATCGGCGATCAGGTCCACCCGGTCGCGCCCGGCCATTGCGTCCAGCAGGTGATCCACCGTCTCGATCAGCCCCGGTTCCATCCGCGCAATGGCGCGCGGCGTCAGCGCCGAGGTCATGATCTTGCGCACCCGCGTGTGCAGCGGCGGGTCGTTGAACACCAGCGAGGTGGTGTGATGTTCGAACAGTGGCGAGCCGACCCCGAACTTGGGACCAAAGGCCGCCTTCTTGTCCGAGGAATACAGCGTTGTGTCGCGATAGATGCGGTCCAGATCCGCATACCGGCTGAGCAGCACCGACCCGTCCGGTTGCAGCAATACCGGCGCATGGGCCAGAAGCGCATCGTAGAACGAAAACGGATCCTCCAGAAACCCGGGCGGCGGCGCTGTCAGGTCCAGCTTACCGATCTCCGCCGCCGTCAACCCATCGCTCATTCCATTCCTCCCTCTGGTTCTTCGGGCCATGACGTGCCGCACAGCCTGTCGACACGATAGAGAGGCGCGCGGCTGCATGCCAGATGGCCACCTGCGGCGCGGGCGCGCAGGCCGCCCCAGACACCTGCCGGTGACATGCCGCGCGGCGGAGGCTATGGTGCCGCCATGACCGATCCCGTTTCCTCGATCCGTAATCTTGGCCCCGCCATGGACGAAGCCTGTGCCCGTGCCGGTATCCACTCGGCCGAAGAACTGCGCGCGCTGGGCGCCGATGCGGCCTATGCCCGGCTGTTGGCCGCTGGCAGCAAGCCGCATTTCATCGGCTACTATGTCCTCGTGATGGGCCTGCAAGGCCGCCCCTGGAACGATTGCAAGGGCAAGGAAAAGACCGAACTGCGCGCCCGTTTCGACGCGATCAAGGCGGCAACGAAGCCCGCCCCGGCCAGCAAGCTGGTGGCAGAACTCGACGCTCTGGGCGTCCGTGTCCGCCCCGAGGATCTGCGCCCGCAATCCTGACGCAGATCTGCTCTTTCCTCTTGCCGCAAATATCCCGGGGGAATCGCGCCGCTGGCGCGATGGGGGCAGCGCCCCCCAACCCCGCCCGACAAAAAAGCCGCCCTCGAAACCGGGGCGGCTTTTCATGTTCGTTCAGGTTCGCAGACCGGCGGCTTAGCCGACCAGTTCGATACCCGAGAAGAAATAGGCGATCTCGACCGCGGCGGTTTCAGGCGCGTCCGAACCGTGGACCGAGTTCTCACCGACCGACTCGGCAAACTCGGCGCGGATGGTGCCGGGGGCCGCGTCGGCGGGGTTGGTGGCGCCCATCACTTCGCGGTTCTTGGCAATGGCGTTCTCGCCTTCCAGCACCTGCACCACGACCGGGGCCGAGGACATGAATTCGCACAGCTCATCATAGAACGGGCGCGCGGCGTGCACTTCGTAGAACTTGCCGGCCTGTTCCTTGGTCATGTGGATGCGCTTCTGCGCGACGATGCGCAGGCCCGCTTCCTCGAACTTGGCGTTGATCTTGCCGGTCAGGTTGCGGCGGGTTGCATCGGGCTTGATGATCGAAAAGGTGCGTTCCAGTGCCATCGGGGCTCTCCTTGAATCTGGCGGCGCGCCTTTCGCGCCGGATGTATCGCGCGCCGCCTATCATGATGGAACGCACAAGGAAAGTGCCATGATGGCAAATCCGGACCCGGATACGGGGATTGTCGGGTCAGGTCTCGGTCAGAGGGTCGCGAAGGTCGACCCAGCGTGTGTAGAGCGCGGCGACAAGGCTGAGCAGGCTGGCGGCCAGCATCAGTCCAAGCACGGCATAGGGTGCGTTTCCTGCGTTCACCACCACCCCCGTCGCCGTGGTCAGCGCCGCCCCCAGCGCCACGGTCAGCGCGCCTGACAGGCCCGAGGCACTGCCCGCCAGATGCGGGCGCACCGACATCAGACCGGCATTGGCATTGGCCAGCGTCAGCCCGTTGCCAAAGCCCACGAATATGGCCGAGGCAAAGAATACCCAGACCGATCCCAGACCGACAAGAAACAGCACCAGCCCCAACAACGGCCCCAGGCTCGCCACCCAGCGCCCGGCCACGATCAGCGGCATCAGCCCCACACGCGGCGCGATGCGCCCGGTGACGAAGTTGCCTGCCATGAACCCCAGGGTGATGATACCGATGCCAAGGCCCAGCATCGCCGGGCTGAGGTCGAACGCAGCCGCCGCGACCATGGGCGCTCCGGTGATGAAGGCGTAAAAGCCCCCCACCGAGAAGGCGGCACACAGGCTGTAGCCCCAGAACCGGCGTGATCCGAACAGCTCGGGGTATTGCCGCATCTGCGCCCCGAAGGTGGCCGAGCGGTTCTGGTTCGTTTCACCCATATCCGCCCAGACGAGCGCCAGCATTCCGAATCCCATGACGGCATAGAGAACAAACCCGGCCCGCCATCCAAACAGGCTCTCCAGCACGCCACCCAGCATCGGCCCCAGCATCGGCGCCAAGGCCATCGCCATCGACAATTGCCCCAGCCGCGCCGCCGCCTGTGACGGCGGGTAGAGATCGCGCAGCGCCGCCCGCGGCAGGACCTGCCCCGCGATCACCGCGCCCTGCACCATACGGAACCCGAGAAAGACCCAGATATTCTCGGCCAGCGCGCATCCGACCGAGGCCAGCGCGAAAACACCCATCGACCACAACAGAACCGGACGCCGCCCATAGCGGTCGGACAAGGGGCCCATGATCAGCTGCAACACCCCGGTAACGATCAGGTATCCGGCGATCGACAGGTTCGCCAGCGCATAGTCCACCCCGAAATCCGAGGCGATATGCGCCAGCGAGGGCAGGAACATGTTCAATGTCAGGACCGCCAGCGCGGTGGCCAGAACGAGCGTGATGAGATGCGGCGGGTTGGTGGCGGGACGCATGGGCGGGATCCGGCGGATGGGGCGGTCTCTCTGCGCTATCACGGTCGCGCGCGCCTGACCATCCCGGCAACGGGCCCAAGCCGCTGGCGGCCCTCTCACCTGTCTGTTATGAGCGCGCCCATGTTGAGGATCGATAACATCACTTACGCGGTCGAGGGCCGGCCGCTGTTCGACAGCGCCAGCGCCGTCATCCCCGATGGCCACAAGGTCGGACTGGTGGGCCGCAACGGCACCGGCAAGACCACGCTCTTTCGCCTGATCCGGGGCGAGCTGGCGCTCGAAACCGGCGAAATCGCCCTGCCCCGCCGCGCCCGCATCGGCGGCGTCGCGCAAGAGGCGCCCGCCTCGGACGTGTCATTGCTCGACACGGTTTTGGCCGCCGATACCGAACGGGGCGCGCTGATGGCCGAGGCCGAAACCGCCACCGACCCCACCCGCATCGCCGAGGTGCAGACCCGTCTGGCCGATATCGACGCCTGGAGCGCGCCCGCGCGCGCCGCCTCGATCCTCAAGGGGCTCGGGTTCGACGATGACGAACAGCTCAAACCCTGCTCTGATTTCTCGGGCGGCTGGCGGATGCGGGTGGCGCTGGCGGCGGTGCTGTTTTCCCAGCCCGACCTGCTGCTGCTCGATGAACCGACCAACTATCTCGACCTCGAAGGGGCGCTGTGGCTGGAGAGCTATCTTGCGAAATACCCACATACTGTGATCATCATCAGCCACGACCGCGGGCTGTTGAACCGTGCCGTGGGCGCGATCCTGCATCTGGAGGATCGCAAACTGACCCTCTACCAAGGGCCCTATGACCAGTTCGCCCGCCAGCGGGCCGAAAACCTGGCCCAGGCCCAGGCGATGGCCAAGAAGCAGGAGGCGCGCCGCGCGCATCTGCAATCTTATGTCGACCGCTTCCGCTACAAGGCGGACAAGGCCAAGCAGGCACAGTCGCGTCTGAAGGCGCTGGCCCGGATGCAGCCGATCAGCAGCCCGCAAGAGGCCGCGCTTCGTGCCTTCACCTTTCCCAAGCCCGAGGAGATGTCGCCCCCGATCATCCATCTCGAAGGCGGGGTGACGGGTTATGGGCAGACCGAGGTCCTGAAACGTCTGAACCTGCGGATTGATCAGGACGACCGGATTGCGCTGTTGGGCAAGAACGGTCAGGGCAAATCCACCCTGTCGAAACTGCTCTCGGACCGGCTGCCGCTGATGGCGGGGCGGATGACCCGCTCGCCCAAGCTGCGCATTGGCTATTTCGCCCAGCATCAGGTCGATGAGCTCTACGTTGATGAAACCCCGCTCGACCACCTGCGCCGCCTGCGCCCCGGCGAGACGCCCGCCAAATGGCGGGCGCGGCTGGCGGGGTTCGGCCTTGGCCCCGAACAGGCCGAAACGGTGGTGGGGCGGCTGTCGGGCGGACAAAAGGCGCGACTGAGCCTGCTGATCGCCACGCTTGATGCGCCCCACATGCTGATCCTCGACGAACCGACCAACCACCTCGATATCGAAAGCCGCGAGGCGCTGGTCGAGGCGCTGACCGATTATACCGGCGCGGTGATTTTGGTCAGCCACGACATGCACCTGCTCAGCCTTGTGGCCGACCGGCTGTGGCTGGTTTCGGACGGGTCGGTGAAACCCTTCGAGGGCGATCTTGAGGCCTATCGCGACTTCCTGCTGGCGCGCGACAAGCCGGAACCAGCCAAACCGGCCGAGGCCAAGCCCAAGCGCGCCAGTCGCGACACGGTTCTGGCGCTGCGGGCCGAGCTGCGCAAATGCGAGGAGCGGGTCGAGAAACTGTCCGAGATGCACGAGAAACTGGCCGCCAAGCTGGCCGATCCCGCGCTTTACGCCGATGACAAGGTCGCTGATCTGGAGGTCTGGAACCGCAAATATGCGGAACTGAAAGACGCGATGGAGCGGGCCGAGACCCTGTGGATGGACGCACAGGAGAAGCTCGACGCGGCGCAGGCGACATGATCGTCCGGCAGGCAGAGGCAGCGGATGCCGCCGCGATGAGCGCGGTGCTGCAACCGATCCTGACCGGCTGGAACAGTTCTCGCCGGGGCGATGCCGCAACCGTTCTGACCCATTACATCGCCCATCCCGACCAGCTGAGCTGTGCCGTGGCCTGCGAGGGCGAACGCATCCTCGGTTTTCAGTCGCTGAAGGTTGCGAGGGAGCAGAACGACTATGACCTGCCCGCCGGCTGGGGCATCATCGGCACCTATGTGGCGGGCGATGCGGGCCGCCGGGGCATCGGGCGGGCTCTGTTTGGTGAAACACTGGCCGCGGCGCGCCGCGCCGGGCTGGCCCATATCGACGCCACCATTGGCGCCAGCAACGCCCAAGGGCTGGCCTACTACACCGCTTTGGGCTTTCAGACCTGGCGCGCGCTTGACGGCGCCGTGGGCAAGCGGTTCGACCTGACCGCACCCCAGCAGACGGAGGGGACATGATCGACACCGCCTTTCTGATCACCGCCTTCACCACGCTGTTCGTGGTGATCGACCCGCCCGGCCAGACGCCGATCTTCATGGCGCTGACCCAGGGCATGGACAGCCGCACCAAACGCGCCATCGCGCTGCGCGCCTGCCTGACGGCGGCGGGAATCCTCGCCATGTTCGCGGCCTTTGGCGAAGCGGTGCTGGGCTTTGTCGGCATCTCGATGCCCGCCTTTCGCGTCGCGGGCGGCGTTCTCCTGTTCCTGACCGCGCTCGACATGCTGTTCGAGCGGCGCACCAAGCGGCGCGAGGACCGGGCCGAGGCCGAGGAACATGCCGATCCGTCGGTGTTCCCGCTGGGCATTCCGCTGATCGCCGGTCCCGGCTCGATCGCCACCATGATCCTCTTGGCGGGACAGCATCCGGGCGCCGAGGGGTTGGCCACGGTGATCGGGGTGATGCTGGCGGTGCTGGCGGTGGTGCTGTTCCTCTACCTGATCTCGGGCCTCCTGGGGCGACTTCTGGGCAAGACCGGGCTGAACGTGGTCACCCGCCTGTTGGGCATGCTGCTGGCGGCGCTGGCGGTGCAGTTCATCCTTGACGGGCTCAGGGCCTTTGGCTTTGCCGGCTGACACCCCATATCGGGGGAATACCCACAAGAAAGGCCCGCCATGGTCGCAGATGATTTCGCCCGCCTGATCTACCTGATGCTGCTTGTCGCGGCGCTGTTGTTCTGGTTCATCAGCCAGCGACGCGCCAGCCTGGGCAAAGCGATGCAGATGGCGATGGCCTGGGTTTTCATCTTTGTCGGCGTGATCGCGATGGTGGGCCTGTGGGACGACATTCGCGGCACGGTGGCGGGCACGCCACGCATCTCGGTCAGCGACAACCGGGTCGAGATCCCGCGCAGCCCGGACGGCCATTACTATGCAACCCTTATCGTCGAGGACAAACCGCTGCGCTTTCTGGTCGATACCGGCGCCAGCCAGGTGGTGCTGAGCCATGCGGATGCCGAACGGCTGGGCATCGACACATCCGCACTCAACTATTTCGGCCGTGCCTATACCGCCAATGGCGAGGTGCGCACCGCGCCGGTGAAACTGGGCCAGGTGCAGCTGGGCGGATTCACCGATCAGGGCGTCACCGCCTGGGTCAACGAGGGCGACATGGCCGAATCGCTACTGGGCATGGACTATCTGCAACGGTTCAGCAGTATCCAGATCGCGGGTGGGACACTGGTTCTGAGCCGCTGAAACGCTGTGGGACGGTCTTAATCGTTGACCGCGCGGGGCCAGATGGCGCCAAATGAGTGATATCCATGAAGGGAGGCCACCCATGTCCAACCAGCAATGGCAACTGAGCGGGTCGATGCCCGAACGCTACGAGGAATTTCTTGTTCCCGTCATTTTCACCCCCTGGGCGCAAGAGCTGCTGTCGCGCGCGGCGTTGTCCGAGGGCGCGGAACTGCTCGATCTGGCCTGTGGCACCGGCATCGTTGCCCGTATGGCGGCAACACGGGGGGTGCGGGTTTGCGGGGCGGACCTCAATCCGGGAATGCTGGCGCAGGCCGAAACACAGTCCGCCGGGCAAAACATCACCTATCGCCAGGCCGATGCCGCCGGCCTGCCCTTTGACGCGGGGCGGTTCGATGCGGTGATCTGTCAGCAGGGGCTTCAGTTCTTTCCCGACAAGCCGGGCGCGGTGGCCGAGTGTTTCAGGGTCCTGCGCCCCGGCGGCAAGGCGGTATTCTGCATGGCGCGCGGGCTTGAGGAAAACCCGCTGATGCGGGCACAGGTCAGGGCATTCACCGATCATTTGGACGCAGACGAGGCAAACGCGATCCGCGCGGTTTGCGGATTTGCCGACCCGGAGGAAACAGGTGCCTTGTTTGCGGATGCCGGGTTCGACCCGGTCTCGGTCCAGGCGGTCACGCTCGAGCTGAATGCCGGGGACGCGGGCGCCTTTGTCAACGGGCTGATGGCCGCGACTCCCGCCAGCGAGCGGATCGCCGCCCTGTCACCAGAGGCGCGCGCAGCATTGCATTCCGATATCCTCGCCGGGTTCGGCTCTTGCCACGACGGCAAGGGCCTGCGCTTTCCGCATGTGTCCAACGTGGTGGTGGCGACAAAACCCGCATGATACCGGCGCAGGTGTCGCGGGCGGACCATCCCGCGCCGCAACCGGTGCTGCAACCTGAGGCCGGACCGGCAAGGATCGCGCGCAATGACCCGCCGGAGACAAACCACCATGGCTGAAACCTCGCTGATCTTTCCGGCCCAGGAATACCGACGCCGTATCGGCGCCTTGCAGGCAGAAATGGACCGGAGCGGCCATGACGCGCTGATCCTGACCTCGCCTGCGGATGTGTTCTATGTCACCGGATTTCTGACCCGGTTCTGGGAAAGCCCGGCGCGACCGTGGTTCCTGTTGATCCCCCGCGCGGGCGATCCGGTGGCGGTGATCCCGGCCATCGGCGCCGATCTGATGGGCCGCACCTGGATCACCGACATTCGCACCTGGGACGCGCCCGACCCTGTCGATGACGGGGTCAGTCTGCTGGCCGAGTTGCTGGCCGCCCTGGTGCCCGCAAACGGCGCCATCGGTCTGCCGATGGGGCTGGAAACCCATCTGCGGATGCCGCTGGGCGACTATCTGCGTCTGGCCGACCGGTTGGCGCCGCGCCGCATGACGGACGCCACCGCCGTGGTGCAGCGCGTGCGCGAGATCAAGTCCGAAGCCGAGATCGACAAGATCCGCGCGATCTGTTCCATCGCCTCGGACACGTTCGACAACGTGCACGACTTTGCGCGCGGCGGCGAGCCGCTGGACCGGGTGTTCCGCGCCTTTCAGGCGATGCTTCTGGACCAGGGCGCCGACTGGGTCAGCTATGTGGCCGGTGGTGCCGGTCCGGGTGGTTATGGCGACGTGATCTCTCCCGCCGATGCCCGCCCGCTGGCATCCGGCGATATCCTGATGCTGGATACCGGTGCGGTGAAGGACGGCTATTTCTGCGACTTCGACCGCAACTATGCCATTGGCGCTGCCCCGGATGACGCCCGGCGCGCCCATGCCGCCCTCCATGCCGCGACCGAGGACGCACTGGCGCAGCTGCGCCCCGGCATGCTGGCCCGCGACGCTCACCGCATCCTGACCGAGGGCCTGCGCAAACGCGGCGCGCAGCCGGGCGGCGGTCGGCTGGGCCATGGGCTGGGCCTGACGCTGACGGAATGGCCCTCGTTCACGCCCAAGGACACGACCGAGCTGCGCGCCGGCATGGTGCTTACGCTGGAACCGGGCGCCGAGATTGCACCGGGCCGCATCCTGGTGCACGAGGAAAACATAGTCTTGCGCGACAGCGGGCCCGAATTGCTCAGCCGCCGCGCCCCCGCCGACCTGCCGGAGCTGCCCGCATGAGCCATTTTCCCTATCAATTGACCACCCCGATTGGCAGCGCCGCCACGCTGGGCTTGATCGTGTTGCAGGCCGACGAGACGGTCGAGCAGGATTTCCAGCGCCTTTTCGCCGCCCCCGATCAGGCGCTTTATGTCACCCGCATCCCCTCGGGTGCGGATGTGACGCCCGAGACCCTGCGCCAGATGGAGCGTGACCTGCCGCACGCGGCCAGCCTGCTGCCGCCCTCGGTGGCGTTCTCGACCGTGGGCTATGCCTGCACCTCGGGCGCCACGATGATCGGGCCGGACCGGGTGGCCGAGCTGATCCGGGGCGCCTGCGACACACAGGCCAGCACCGATCCGCTGACCGCAGCGCGCGCGGCGCTGCGTGCGCTGGGCATCACCCGTCTGGGCATCGTGTCACCCTATGTGGCCTCGGTGGCCGAACCGGTGCGGCACGCCTTGGGCGCGGCCGGGGTCGAGACGCCCGAAACCCTCAGCTTCGGCGAGTCGAGCGAGGCGCGTGTGGCGCGGATCGACCCGGCCTCGATCCGGGCGGCGGCGCTGGAACTGGGGCGGCGCGGCGGTCTGGACGGGCTGTTCCTGAGCTGCACCAACCTGCGCACGCTGGATGTGATCGCCGAGATCGAGGTAGAGCTGGGCATTCCGGTGGTCAGTTCCAACCTGGCGCTGGCCTGGCACATGGCGACGCAGGCCGGGCTGACCCTGCCGCACGCGCCCGGCCGGCTGATGCGGCAGCTGGCAGGCTGAGGCCCCGCCTCAGGCCCGGTCGAACGCCGCCAGCATCGCCGCGCGCAGCCGCGCCACATCGACATCGACCGGCGCGGCGGGGTCGCAGACAAAGGGCTCCAGCACCTCAACCCGGATCACCCCGCCCCTGGGCAGGAAACGACCGCGCGGCAACAACCGGTCCGAGGCGTGGATGACGATGGGCCGGATGCTGCGGCCGCTGTCGCGCGCCGCCAGAACCGCGCCCGCCTTGAACGGGCCAAGCGACTCGCCGCGCGCGCGGGTGCCCTCGGGGAACAGCACCACCGAGCGGCGGGCGGGCATTTCGCGCACCGCCGCGCCCAGCGTCTCCATCGCCAGGCTGCCGTTCTTGCGGTCGATCTCGACCAGACCGGCGCCGGAGAAACCGGTGCGCAGCAGCGGGTGGCGGCAGAGTTCCTTCTTGGCGGCAAAGGTGAACCATTTCGCATCCGGCACCGCGTCCATCAGCGCGAACCCGTCCAGATGGCTGCGATGGTTGATCACGATGATGCTGTCGCGATCCTGTGCCAGCGCGGCGCGCTCGGCCTCGGTGATCTCGACCCGGATGCCCAGCAACCACAACAGCCGCGAACAGGCGCGCTTGACCAGCCGCCAATACCAGCCGCGAAACCCGCGCCGCCGGGCGCAAAGCAGCGGCACGAAAGCGATGAACAGGAAATAGAACGGCCCCAGCAGGACCAGCACCACACGCTTGATCAGGCGGACCGGCGCGGAGGCGGTCGCCGCGTTGCGGGAAACGGAGGTATCGGTCATCTGGCCCTGCCATCGGTTCAGGCCCCGGCGGGGCGATTGGGCCATGACAACAGATTGCTTGCGCATCGGCGGGCCAGTGTCACAACCTGCACTGGGCGCCTTGGACCGCGACAGGCGCGACCCTGCCCCTATCGGCCAGATACCCGCAGATATCAATGAAAAACAGACCATGCGCCCCGGCAGGCTCAGCCACCCGCCTCGGCCTTCTTCTCCCACCGGCCCGATTCCTCGGACCAGTATTGCGCCGCGCAGCCCGCTGATGTCAGCGCCCGCCACTGGCCGCGCGCGGCCTCGACCGCCTGCGGATCGGTGCCGTCGAACAGGATACAGACCCGCTCCAGCGCGGCGACCTCCTCTGCGGTGACCGAGGCGCCATCCACGCTCATCACGCAGCGCGCGCCATTGGGTGCATCCGCGCCGGTGGTCAGCAGCACCGGCTGGTCGGCGTCATGGGCGCCCCCCGCCAACCCATGCGGCAGGAACCCGTCATCGGGCCCCAGCCACAGCTTTTCGTCCAGCCAGCCCAGCCGCCCCGGATCGGTCCCCCGTACCGCCACCCGCCAGCCCGCGCCCAGTGCCTTGGTCAGCAGCACCGGCAGCGTCGCCTCGAGCGGGTTGCGGGTCAGGTGATAGAAATAGGCGGCCCCCATCGGATCACTCGGCCAGCCGGTCCACCAGACGGTTCAGCGCCAGCACGCCCCAGCCGGTGGCACCCTTGGGCGCCATGTCGGTCTCGGCGGTGACCGAGGCGACCCCGGCGATGTCGAGATGGATCCAGGGCGTGCCCTCCTGCACGAAGCGGGCCAGGAACTGCGCCGCGGTGATCGAGCCCGCCGGGCGCCCGCCCACGTTCTTCATGTCGGCGATGCGCGATTTCAACATGTCGTCATAGGCCTGACCAAGCGGCATCCGCCAGGCGCCCTCGCCCTCTTCGCCCGCCGATTTCAGGAAGGCGTTGCACAGCGTGTCGTCGTTCGAGAAGACGCCGGCATTCTCGTGGCCCAGCCCGATGATGATCGCGCCGGTCAGGGTGGCAAGGTCGATCATGCCGGCGGGCTTGAACCGCTCCTGCGCGTACCACATCACGTCGCACAGAACGAGCCGCCCCTCGGCATCGGTGTTGATGATCTCGACCGTGTCGCCTTTCATGGATTTCACCACGTCGCCCGGCCGGGTGGCCCGGCCCGAGGGCATGTTCTCGACCAGGCCCACCAGGCCCACGACATTGGCCTTGGCCTTGCGCAGCGCCAGCGCCCGCATGGTGCCCGCGACCACACCAGCGCCGCCCATGTCCATGGTCATGTCTTCCATCCCGGCGGCGGGTTTCAGCGAGATGCCACCGGTGTCGAACACCACGCCCTTGCCCACCAGCGCCAGCGGGGCGGCATCCTTGTCGCCGCCCTTCCAGTGCATCACCACCACCTTCGACGGGCTGTCCGAGCCCTGCCCGACGCTGAGCAGCGTGCGCATGCCCAGTTTGGCCAACTCGTCCTCCTCCAGCACCTCGACCTCGAGCCCCAGCGCCTCCATCTCCTTGAGGCGGTTGGCGAATTCCGTGGTGGTCAGCACGTTGGCCGGTTCGTTGACCAGATCGCGGGTCATGTGCACACCCTCGGCCAGGCCCGCCAGCGGCGCATAGGCGGTGGCGACCTCCTCGGCCTTGTTGTGGGCGATGGTGACCGAGGCATCAGCAACCTCGGCAGCCTCATCCTCGGGTTTGGATTTATGAGCGGTGAAATCATAGGCGCGCAGGGCGATGCCCAGCGCCAGCTGCTCGGCCCGGACCTGACCGCCCGCCATCAGCAACAGCGGCTTGCCGCCCGACAGCTTGGCCAGTGCCGCGCCACCCTTGCGGGCGGTCAGCGCATCGGCGCGGCGCGGCAGCACCAGCACATCCAACGCCTCGGCGGCCATGCCCGCAGGCCAGGCCAGCGACACCACCTGCCCCGGTTTCACCTTGGCGAACCGGTCGCTTTCGACCAGCCGCGCCAGCGCGCCGCGCGTCAGCCGGTTGGCCCGGCGAGCGCCCGGATCAAGCTTGCCCTCGGGCGGCACGATCACCGCAACGCGTCCGGTCGCGGTGGCCATCGCGTCCAGGTCGGGCATCTCGAAACGGATCGGGGTGGGGCTGGTCATTCGGTCTCTCCTCAACATCTGTCCGCCTAGAGGTAGCCTGCCCACCGCATCTTGGCCAGATAGCAGTTTTCCCCGCCGATCAATTGCATTAAGGTCCGGCCCATTCGACGGACCGTTCCGGGGGGATCGCAGTGCCACCATACGGCAGAGTGCCGCTGTTGCCGCTTTGCGCGCGCCCTGGCGCGATACAGGCGATTCCCGCCGCAGGGTCCGGTTCCGGGCGGGGCATCGCATGATTCTGGACCGCTACTTCGCCCGCCGTTTCATCCAGAGCTTTCTGGTGATCGGGCTGGTGTTTCTGGGGCTTGTCCTGCTGATCGACCTGATCGAACAACTTCGCCGCTTCGAGGGTTTCGAGGTAAGCATGGGGCAGTTGATCGGTCTGACCCTGCTGAACGCCCCCGCCGCGATCAGCGAGATCCTGCCGCTGTTGATGATCCTGTCGACCATCGTGCTGTTTGTCGGACTGGCCCGCAGCTCCGAACTGGTGGTGACCCGCGCCATCGGGCGCTCGGGGATCCGGGCGCTGGTCGGGCCGGTGCTGGTGGCGATGGTGATCGGAGTGCTGGCGGTGACCACGCTGAACCCCATCGTGGCCGCGACCGCCGTGCGGTATCAGAGCCTTGCCGATACCTATCGCAATGGCGGCCCCTCGGTGCTGTCGCTCAGCGAAGAGGGGCTGTGGCTGCGTCAGGGCGACAGCAGCGGCCAGTCGGTGATCCATGCCACGGGCTTTGGCGGTGACGGTGTGACGCTCTTTGACGTGACCATCCTCAGCTTTGGCCCCGAGGGCAGCGCCCAGCGGCGCACCATCGCCGAAAGCGCGCAGTTGCAGGAAGGCAAATGGCTGCTGAACAAGGCCAAGGTCTGGCCCCTGAAGGTGGGACAGAACCCCGAGGCAAACTCCGTCTATCACGACCGGATCGAGATCCCGACTTCGCTGACCCAGGAGCGTATCCGCGACAGTCTGGGCCGGCGCGAGACGGTGTCGATCTATGACCTGCCCCAGACCATCGAACAGCTGCAACAGGCGGGCTTTTCGACCAAGCGGCACAAGGTCTGGTTGCAGGTCGAGCTGGCCCGACCGCTTTTTCTGGTGTCGATGGTGCTGGTGGGCGCTGCCTTTACCATGCGCCATACGCGGTTCGGCGGCACCGGGCTGGCGGTTCTGTCGGCGGTGTTGCTGGGCTTTACCCTCTATTTCACCCGCAACTTCGCGCAGATCCTGGGCGAGAACGGGCAGATCCCCGTGGCGCTGGCCGCCTGGGCGCCGCCGGTGGCGGCGATCCTGCTGACCTTTGGCCTCTTGCTGCATGCGGAGGACGGCTGATGCGGGCGCTGCTTTCCACCCTTTTGTCCGGCGTCGCCTGCCTGCATCTGGCGGGCGCCGCCACCGCCCAGACATTGCCCCCTGTACCCGCGGAACAGACCGAGGTGCAGCCCGCGATCCTGGTGGCCGACAGCGTCTTCATCACACCCGAGCGTCAGCTGATCGCCGAGGGCAACGTCGAGGCGTTCCAGGGCGATATCCGCCTGCAGGCCCAAAAGATCACCTTTGACAGACAGTCGGGACAGCTCAGCATCGAGGGACCGATCCGCATCGACCAAGGCGGTCGGGCGACGGTGCTTGCGGATGCCGCCCAGTTGGACAAGACCCTGCAAGACGGCCTGTTGACCGGCGCGCGCATGGTATTCGATCAACAGCTGCAACTGGCCGCGCTGCAAATGGCGCGCGTGGGCGGGCGCTATACCCAGCTTTACAAGACCTCGGTCACCTCGTGCCATGTCTGCGAGAACGGCAAGCCCCCGCTCTGGCAGATCCGGGCACAGAAAGTGGTCCACGACCAACTGGAACAACAGCTCTATTTCGAGGGCGCGCAATTCCGGGTGCTGGATGTACCGGTGTTCTATTTTCCGGCCATGCGCCTGCCCGATCCGAACCTGAAACGCGCGACCGGGTTTCTGATCCCTTCGATCCGAACCACCTCGCAGCTGGGTACCGGGATCAAGGTACCGTATTTCTTTCGCCTGGGCGACCATCGCGACCTCACGGTTTCTCCCTATATCTCGTCCAAGACGAAGACGCTCGACCTGCGCTACCGTCAGGCCTTTACTCGTGGCCGGATCGAGATCGAGGGCGCCTATACCCGTGACGACCTGATCCCGGGCGAGGATCGCGGCTATGTCTTTGCCACCGGCCAATTCGACCTGCGCGACGACTACAAGCTGAACCTCGACTTCCGAACCGTCTCGGACAATGGCTATCTGGCCGATTACGGTCTGCCGGAATATGACCGGCTGCGCAGCGAGATCTCGATCGAACGGTTCCGCCGCGACAGTGCGTTCCGGATAGGGCTGATCCATTACGAGACCCTGCGCGACAGCGAGATCGAGGACGAGATCCCTAGCGAGATCTTCGACATCAACGCCGAACGACGCTATTTCCCGACCGCCCTCGGCGGCGAGGTGCGGCTGGCCTTTGACGGCCACGCGCATCAGCGCAAGTCCTCGGCGGATGTGATCGGTCGCGACATCGCCCGCGCCACGCTGGACGCGGAATGGCTGCGCAGCTGGACCTTTACCAACGGGCTGCGCGCCGATTGGAAGATGGGCGTCGCGGTCGACGACTATCGGGTCTGGGACGACAGCAACTATGCCAGCGGCACCCTGCGCAGCGCCCCGCGCGCCGCTCTGACCCTGCGCTATCCGATGGTCTATCGCGGCACTACCGGCACCCACTATCTGGAGCCCATCGCGCAACTGGGCTGGAGCGACGTGTCCGGCCCACCGCTGCCGAATGACGAAAGCAAGTTTGTCGAGTTCGACCAGGGCAACCTGCTGGCGCTCTCTCGGTTTCCCGCCAACGACCAGCGCGAAGAAGGCAAGCGCGCGGTGTTCGGCCTGAACTGGGCCCGGTTCTCTCCCTCGGGCTGGCAGGCTTTTGCCACCGTCGGACAGGTGTTCCGCAGCACCTCGGACCCGCGCTTTTCCAAATCCTCGGGCCTGGGCGGCACCGCCTCGGACCTGCTGCTGGCCGGCCAGATCACCCTGCCCCAAGGCCTGGGCCTGACCGCGCGCGGGTTGCTGGATGGCTCGCTCAACTTTTCCAAGGTCGAGGTGCGCGGCAGCTGGACCGATGACCGAACCAGCGTCAGCGGCAGCTATCTGTGGCTGGGCCGCGATCTGGCCGAGAACCGGGCGCTGGCGGTGTCGGAATTCTGGTTCGACGGCAGTTACAAGGTGAACCCCTTTTGGACGGCCTCGGCCAATATCCGCTACGATATCGAGGATTCCCGCGCCACCCGTGCCGGCATCGGTTTTGCCTATCAAAACGAATGTGTCACGGTTAACATTTCGGTCAATCGCCGCTACACCTCTTCGACAAGTGTTGAGCCGTCGACCGATTTCGGATTTACCATCGCCCTCAGCGGCTTTGCCGTGGAGAGCGCAAACAAAGAATACAGGCGATCATGCAGCAAAACCTGACCACCCTGTCCCGCTCCCTGGCCCGCATGCTGGGCGCCGCCACGCTGGCCCTGACGCTGGTTGCGGGACCCGCATCGGCGCAAAGCCTGTTCAGCCCGGCCATCCGTGTCAATCAGGGCATCATCACCCATTTCGAGTTGGAACAGCGCATCCGCCTGATGGAGGTGCTGCGCATCCCCGGCGACCCGCATAAAGACGCACGCCGAACGCTCATCGAAGAAGAGCTCAAGATGCAGGCCGTCGAAGAAGCCGGAATCGAAGTCGCACCCGAGGATGTGCAACTAGGCATCGACGATTTTGCCGCCCGCGCGCGCCTGTCTACGGACGAGTTCCTGGCAGCGCTGGCGAACGAGGGGGTCTCGGCCGAAACAGTGCGCGATTTCGTCAGCAAGCAGATGGCCTGGCGCGACTATGTCAGCGCCAGATTTCTGGCGCGCGCGCGCCCCACTCCGGACGAGATCGATCGGGCGCTGGGCCTGGGCGGCGGTGGCGGCTTGCAGGTACTCTTGTCCGAAATCATCATTCCGATCACCCCCCAGACCGTGGATCAGGTCGACGAGGTGGCCCAGCAGATCGCCGCGCTGACCAGCTACGAGGCCTTCTCAAGCGCCGCGGCCCAGGTCTCGGCGGCCGAGACGCGCGGCAATGGTGGCCGCATGCCCTGGATCCCGCTTGCTCAGTTGCCTCCGGCGCTGCAGCCCGTGATCCTGGAACTGGAGCCCGGCGAGATCTCGGACCCGATCACCCTGCCCAACGCGGTGGCGCTGTTCCAGATGCGCGGCCTGCGCGAGGCAGCGGTGGGCACGCCGCGCTATGCCGCGATCGACTATGCCGCCTATCGCATGGCGGGGGGCCGCAGCCCCGAGACGCTGAAGGCCGCGGCAGAGCTTCGCCAGCGCGTCGATACCTGCGACGACCTCTATGGCGTGGCCAAGGGCCAGCCGGTCGAGGTGCTGGACCGGATCAGCGCCAAGCCCGCGGAAATCCCGCAGGATATCGCGCTGGAACTGGCCAAGCTTGATCCCGGTGAAACCTCGGTCGCCCTGACCCGCAACAACGGTCAGACCCTCCTGTTCCTGATGATGTGCAACCGGACCCGCGATCTGGGCGGCGACGCCTCGCGCGAGGATGTGGCCAACGCCCTGACACAACAACGCCTGCAAACCCTGGCAGAAAGCCATCTGGAGCAACTGCGCGCAGACGCCGTCATCACCGAGGAATAGCGCCATGCGCCCGATCGCGCTCAGCTGCGGCGAACCGGCAGGGATCGGCCCGGAAATCGCCGCCGCCGCATGGGCAGAGTTGCGCGACCGCTGTCCCTTTGCCTGGATCGGCGACCCGTCGCATCTGCCCGCCGAGACACCGGTGGCCCTGCTTGACGACCCGGCACAGGCGGTAGCGGCCTCCGCCCATGCCCTGCCGGTGCTGCCGCTGCCCTTTGCCGCCCCGAGCCAGCCCGGCCGCCCCGATCCGCGCAACGCCACCGGTGTGATCGAAGCCATCGAACGCGCCGTGGCGCTTGTGCAATCGGGCGCCTGCTCGGCGCTCTGCACCGCCCCCATCCACAAGAAGGCGCTGATCGACGGCGCAGCCTTTGCCCATCCCGGTCATACCGAATTCCTCGCCGCGCTCGCGGGGTGTGACCGGGTGGTGATGATGCTGGCCAGCGATCAACTGCGCGTGGTGCCCGCCACCATCCATATCGCCCTGTCCGAGGTGCCCCGCGCCCTGACCCCGGCGCTGCTGCGCGAAACGATCGAGATCACCGCCGCCGGGTTGCGTGAGCGGTTCGCCATCGCCCATCCCCGGATCGCTGTGGCCGGACTGAACCCGCACGCGGGCGAAGGCGGTGCCATGGGGCGCGAGGAAATCGACTGGATCGCCCCGCTGCTGCAAGAGATCACGGGCGATTTCACGCTCACCGGCCCGCATCCCGCCGACACCCTGTTCCACGCCGCCGCCCGCGCCCGCTATGACGCGGCCGTGTGCATGTATCACGACCAGGCGCTGATCCCGATCAAGACGCTCGATTTCGACCGAGGCGTGAACGTAACGCTGGGCCTGCCCTTCGTCCGCACCTCGCCCGATCACGGCACCGCCTTCGACATCGCCGGTAAAGGCATCGCCAACCCGACCAGCCTGATCGCAGCGCTGAAACTGGCCCAGCGCATGGCCACAAGCGGCTAGCTTCTTCATTCCGCGCCAAATACTCCCGCCGGAGGCGGAAAACATCTGGCACTCCCCCCTGGCTGCGACTAAACCCGACACATCATGAGCGCCATCGACACCCTGCCCCCGCTGCGCGAGGTCATCGCCAGCCACCAACTCTCGGCCCGCAAGTCGCTGGGCCAGAACTTCCTGCTCGACCTCAACCTGACCGCCAAGATCGCGCGGCAGGCGGGGACTCTGTCCGAATGCGACGTGCTGGAGATCGGACCCGGTCCGGGCGGGCTGACCCGTGGCCTGCTGGCCGAGGGCGCACGTCGGGTGCTGGCCATCGAAAAGGACCCGCGCTGCCTGCCCGCGCTGGCCGAAATCGCTGCCGCCTATCCGGGCCGGCTCGAGGTGATCAATGGCGACGCGCTCGAGATCGACCCGCTGGCGCATTTGCGCCCACCGATCCGCATCGCCGCCAACCTTCCCTACAATGTGGGCACCGAGCTTCTGGTGCGCTGGCTGACCCCGCGCGACTGGCCGCCCTTCTGGCAAAGCCTGACACTGATGTTCCAGCGTGAGGTGGCCGAGCGGATCGTCGCGAAACCGGGGACCAAGGCCTATGGCAGGCTGGCGCTGCTGGCACAGTGGCGGGCCGAGGCGCGCATCGTGATGTCATTGCCGCCCGAGGCCTTCACCCCGCCCCCCAAGATCTCCAGCGCCGTGGTCCATCTGACTGCCCTGCCCGAACCGCGCTTTCCTGCCGATGCTGCGATCCTCAGTCGCGTGGTCGCCGCCGCCTTCAACCAGCGCCGAAAGATGCTGCGCGCGGCGCTCAAGGGACAGGCACCCGACATAGAGGATCGTCTGATCAGCGCCGGGATCAAACCCACCGAGCGCGCCGAACAGGTCCCGCTCGAAGCCTTCTGCGCGCTGGCGCGGGAATTGGAACGCTGAAACACGCGGCACAGAATTTCGCAGAAATTCTGTGTCAGAAAATGGGACATTTTCTGAGCGTTTTCCTTGCAGGAAGACGACCGTCATGGCCTTTATGCGCATCGCGACAAAAAACGCCGCCTCCGGTCGAGAGACGACGTTTCAAAGTTTCGGCGAACAGGCCCCGGTTCCTATTCGGCGGCCTCGGCGGGGCCACCCGGCTGTGGATCGGGCGCATCGCCCTCGCCTGCAGCGGGTTTGCGGGTACGCGGGCGGCGCGGTGCTTTCTTCTTGGGTTGATCCGCGCCCTCATCGGACGCGGCCGCGGCCTCTTCCGACCGAGGGGCGCGGCGCTTGCGACCTTCGCCCTTGCTTTCCGGGGTTTCGACCAGGCCGCTGACATCATCAGGGCCTTCGTCTGACCCAAGGTCGAATACATCGGGCTGCGGAGCACTGGACGGATCGGCCACCGCCACGGCGGGCGCATTGTCGCGCTCCTGACGTTCGGCGCGCTCACGGTCGCGTTCCGCCTGCCGTTCGCGGTTCTGGCGTTCCTGCTCTTCGCGGCGGGCGTCGATCTCGCGCTGTGCCTCGCTCAGCAGACGCAGGTAATGCTCGGCATGCTGCTGAAAGTTCTCGGCAGCCACCCGGTCATTGGCCAGCTGCGCATCACGCGCCAGCTGATTGTATTTCTCGATGATCTGCTGCGGGGTGCCACGCACCTTGCCCTCGGGGCCCGAGCTGTCGAATACGCGATTGACGACATTGCCGCCAGAGGGCCGGTTGCGGTTGTTCTTCGACCGCGAACGGGATTTGGACGATCTCATATGTTTAACGTCAGCCTTGTTGGTCTTTGCCGATGAACCCGTTCGACGCCGCTTGCGGTTGGTGTTGCCGGACATCGACTTTTTGGGCTTGCTGTCGGGGATGCGCCAAGAGGGGCATCAAGTGCCGCGACGCCCTTGAGTAAGCACGTCCCGGCCCGGCAGACAAGGGGTTATGAGTAAAAATATCGGGAATTTGAGGCAAACTGGCACATTTACGCCGCATCCCTGCGGATCATCGTGGCAGATGCGCGGCCACCACCCGGTCACGCCCATCCAGATCCGGAATCACCCTCAGCCCCGAAAGGCCCGCAGCCTGAAAGAGGTCCGAGACCGCCCGGGCCTGGGTCGGGCCGATCTCGACCAGCAGCCGGCCGCCGGGCAACAGGTAATCGGGCGCACCAGCGGCGATATGGCGATAGGCGCCCAACCCGTCTCCACCATCGGTCAACGCCAGTTCCGGCTCGTGCTCGCGCACTTCGGGGGCCAGCGTGTCCATCTCTCTCAGCGCGATATAGGGCGGATTGGACACGATCAGGTCGAACCGGCCCTCGACCGCCTCGAACCAGTCCGACCGGCGGATATCGGCGCGCGCGCCAACCCGGTGCAGCACCGCATTGGCGCTGGCCTGCAAACAGGCCGCCTCGCTCAGATCGACGCCCAGACCGGTGGCGCTGGGCCTTTCGGCCAGAAGCGTGACCAGGATCGCGCCCGATCCGACGCCCAGATCCAGCACATGATCGAATGGCGCGCTTAACGCCGCCTCGATCAGGGTCTCGGTTTCAGGGCGAGGATCCAGCACCTCGCCCGAGACCTTGAAGCGGCGGCCATAGAAATCACGCTCGCCCACCAGATGCGAGACCGGCACGCGTATCGCGCGCAGCGAGATCAGCTGGTCATAGCGCTCGGCGATTTCGGGGGCGAGATCCTCGGGCGCGATCAAGGTCACCCGGCTGGCCTCGATCCGGGCGGCATGGGCCAGCAGCAGCCGCGCGTCGCGGGCCGGATCGGGCACGCCCGCGGCGCGCAGGCGCGCGGTGGCGGCAACCATGGCCTGGGCGGCGGTATGACCGCTCATTGCCCCATCTCGGCCAGCATGCGCGCCTGCCCGTCGGCGATCAGCGCGTCGATCACCTCGTCCAGATCGCCCTGCATCACCGCGTCAAGCTTGTAGAGCGTCAGGTTGATCCGATGATCGGTCATGCGGCCCTGGGGGAAATTGTAGGTGCGGATGCGTTCCGACCGGTCCCCCGTCCCCACCTGCGCCGACCGGCTGGCCGAGCGTTCGCTGTCCAGCCGCTGGCGTTCCAGATCGTAAAGCCGGGTCTTGAGCACCTGCATGGCGATCTCGCGGTTGCGGTGCTGCGATTTCTCGGAACTGGTGACCACGATGCCGCTGGGCAGATGGGTGATGCGGACGGCGGAATCGGTTGTATTCACGTGCTGCCCGCCCGCGCCCGAGGAGCGCATCGTGTCGATGCGGATATCGCCCGAGTCGATCTGGATATCCACATCCTGCGCCTCGGGCAACACGGCCACGGTGGCAGCCGAGGTATGGATGCGCCCGCCGCTCTCGGTCTCGGGCACCCTTTGCACCCGGTGCACGCCACTCTCGTATTTCAGCCGGGCAAAGACATTCTCGCCGCTGACCCGCGCCACCACTTCCTTGATGCCGCCCAACTCGGTCTCTTGCAGTTCGATCAGCTCCAGCTTCCAGCCGCGCGCCTCGGCATAGCGTTGGTACATGCGCAGCAGGTCGCCCGCGAACAAAGCCGCCTCGTCACCGCCTGTTCCGGGCCGGATTTCCAGCATCGCGGGCCGCGCGTCGGCCTCGTCCTTGGGCAACAGCGCCAGTTGCAGCGCGCGTTCGGCCTCGGGCAGGCGCGCTTTCAGAACCGGCAACTCTTCCTCGGCCAGCGCCTTCATGTCGGGGTCCGACAGCATCTCTTGGGCGCCGGCCATATCGGCGCAGAGCTGTCGCCAGGCGGCGATCTGTTCGACCACCGGGCGCAGGTCGGAATATTCCTTGGCCAGACGCGCGATATCGCCGCCCGAGGCGCCATCGGCCATGGCCGCCTCCAGATACTGGAAGCGCTGGGTGATCTGGTCGAGGCGTTCTTCTGGGATCATTGCGGCGGTGTCCGATATCCAGGGGCTTTGGTCAAGGGGCTGGGCTGTGCTAGCTTAGGGGCATGACACGGATTCTCGCCCTGATCCTGCTCATCGCGCCCCCGGCGATGGCCGATGTCGTCGGCCCCGGCGGCAAGACCATCGACTGTTATTGCACCGACAGCTCCGGCGCTCGGATCGAGCTGGGTGAGACCATCTGCCTGATGGTTGACGGGCGCATGTTCATGGCGCAATGCCAGATGTCGCTGAACGTGCCGATGTGGCGCGAGGTGCAACCCGGCTGCCTGTCTTCGCGCCTGTTACCGCAAAGCCGCCAGCCATTGCTCAACACGCGTGCGGTTTACCCCAAGATCTGAGCGTCCGAACCGGTTGCGCGCATGGATCAGCAACAGGTCGCCCTGTTGCTGGGCGGTGGTGTAATCGGGAAAGCCAAAGAATCGGGTGCGGGTGACATAGGTCACCATCCCCTCGGCCACCGAACCGGCCAGCACACGCGTGCGCTGGGCCATGCGCGCGATGGTGTCGAACCGGGCCAGACCGTCCGCCCCCGTTTCGACCCGGCGCAGGACACCGCCCCGCATGTCGCGGTCCGCAGTGACCTGCGGCGCGCGATGCCAGCGCGCCGGGTCCGAAGGGGCCAGCCGGATCCAGGCCAGACCCAGCACCACCAGCGCGATCAGGAACCAGATCAGCATCCGCACCGCTCAGCGCGCCCGCACGCCGGGCAGCACGCAGAGCAGTTCATAAAGCAGGTTGGCCGCCGTCAGCGCGGTATTGCCCGACGGGTCATAGGGTGGCGAGACCTCGACCAGATCGCAGCCGACGATCTTCAGGCCCCTGAGTGCCTGGATCAGTTCCAGCGCCTGCGGCGTGGTCAGCCCGCCAATCTCGGGCGTGCCGGTCCCCGGCGCATAGGCGGGGTCCAGACTGTCGATATCATAGGTGACATAGACCGGCCGGTCGCCGATATCGCGGCGGATCTCGGCGCCCAGATTGGCAAGCGATTTGTGCCACAACTCCCACGCCGGGAAGTGCTGGAACCCCCAGCCCTGCGCCTCGGTGAAATCCGTGGCGGCATATCCCGAGCCGCGAATGCCGATCTGATAAGTCTTGTCGGGCTGGATCAGTCCTTCCTCATAAGCGCGGCGGAACACGGTGCCGTGGGTTTCCCGCTCGCCAAACATCTCGTCATTCACATCCGCATGGGCATCCACATGCACCAGCGCCACCGGGCCATGTCTTGCCGCAATCGCCCGCAGGATCGGCAGGGTGATCGAGTGATCTCCGCCCATCGCCACCGGGAACACGTCATGGGTCAGGATCGCGTCATAGCTCTCCTTGATGATGCGCAAACTGTCGGCCAGCGAAAACGTGTTGATCGCCAGATCGCCGATATCGGCAATCTGTAAGCTGTCAAAGGGCGCCGCCCCGGTCGCCATGTTATAGGGCCGGATCATCGCGCTTTCCGCACGGATCTGTTTCGGCCCGAACCGCGTGCCCGAACGCCACGAGGTGCCGATATCCATCGGTATTCCCAGAATGGCCACGTCCAGCCCATCCAGCGCCTGCGCCTGCGGCAGCCGCATGAAGGTGTTCGGCCCCGAGAACCGGGCCAGATCGTTGCCACCGATGGGCTGGTTGAATTCGCTCATGCGCGCCCTCCTGCTCTCCAGGTGCAAGCTTTCCCAGATTTCCGCACAACTGACAATTGCAGAAACAGGCGCAGGCCCCGCCCCCTATCCAAGGTCAAGAGCAATCGCGCGATGGATCTCGGCCCCGCGATTTGCCGCGCTATAGACCGGGAACGGCACCCGCTGCGACAGGTCCAGATCACGCCGCAGCCAGTCGTGATCCTCCAGCTGTTTCAGCGACACCGACAGCGCCCGGTCGGTGATCGGGGACAGGTCGGACCGGATCGCCGAAAACCGCCTGGGCTGTCCGGTCAGCGCCAGAATCGGTACCGTCCAGCTGCGCCGCAACAAGGCGCCCTCATCCGCGCCGGGCACGGTGCCGAGCAGCCGGGCCGCCAGCGCGGCGGCCTCCTGCCCGGATACGGTCAGCCGAAACTCGGGCCGCAGCGGGTGGCCATGACCGGGGTTGCGCTCCAGCAGCCCAAGCTGCAACAGATGCGCCAGGCTTGCGGCAAAGGCGGTGCGCCCCGCGCCGGTCGCCGCCAGCAGCAGCGCCTGCCGCCCCGGCACGCCCTGATGCAGGTTCGCGAGGATGGGCAGCGACCAGGCCCGCGCGGTCAGCTTGACAAGCAGGTTTATGTCCATAAAGTATAGTTACTATATTTCACGCAAAGGATAAACCCCATGCCCCTCGTCACTTTGGACAGCACAATCACTCTGGCCCTCTCGGTCCGGGACCGCCACGCCAGCGCCGAATGGTATCGCGAGACATTGGGATTCGAGCTGATCCACCACATCGACGAGGCCGGTTGGAGCGAGATGCACACCCTGACCCCGGGCGTCACCCTGGGCCTGGGCGAACAGGCGGAACCGGCACCGGGCAACACGGTGCCGGTCTTCGGCGTTGCCGATATCGCCAGGGCCCGCACCGCGATGGAGGCGGCGGGCATCCGCTTTGACGGCCCGACCGAGACGATCGAGGGCATGGTGAGCACCGCCACCTTCTATGACCCGGACGGCAACGCGCTGATGCTGGCACAGGACCTGACTGAGAGCGCCTGACCCGCCCCCGCAAACAGGTCGCAGGGGCGGACAGACCGTGTTTCAGCCCGCGGCCGCCCCACAGAGCTTGGTCCACCCCAGCAGGCAGATGATCTGGGTGGCCACATGCGCCCCCGCAATGGCTGTGGCCCCGGTGGTGTCAAAGGGCGGGCTGACCTCGACCACGTCGCCGCCCTTGATGTTGATCCCACCCAGGTCGCGCAACATGATCGCCGCCTGGAGCGAGGTCAGCCCGCCCCAGACCGGGGTGCCTGTGCCGGGCGCAAAAGCCGGGTCCAGCGCATCGATGTCGAATGTCAGATAGACCGGATTGTCGCCCACGATCTGTCTGACCTTTTTCGCCACCGCCGCCGGGCCGCTCTCCTCGACCTCGCGCGGGTCGATGATGTTGACGCCCAACGTGTCCTCGTTGGTGGTGCGGATCCCGATCTGGACCGAGCGCGCGGGATCCACCAACCCCATCTTGACCGCCTTGTAGAACATGGTGCCGTGGTCGACGCGGTCCATGTTGTCATCGGGCCAGGTGTCTGTGTGGGCATCGAACTGCACCAACGACATCGGCCCGTATTTCTCGGCATAGGCCTTGAGGATCGGGAAGCTGATATAGTGATCGCCCCCCAGCACGACCGAGGGCACATCCGCCGCCAGAATGGTGCGGATATGCTCGGTCAAGAGGCCCGGAAAGCTTGGCACATCGGCATAATCAAAGGCCAGGTCGCCATAATCCACGATGGCCAGATCGCTCAACGCCTTGAACGGCCAGCCATAGGGTTCGTCCATGGATTGCAGCGTGCTGGCCTCGCGGATGGCCCGCGGGCCAAGGCGCGTTCCGGGCCGGTTGGTCACCGCCTGGTCGAACGGCACGCCGGTCACCGCGACATCGACGCCGCGCAGGTCCTTGGTATACAGCCGCCGCAGAAAGGACACCGCCCCCCCGAACGTATTTTCAAAGGACAACCCTTTGAGTTCCGGTACGGTGAACGCCTCGTCCACCGCTGATTTCGCATCTTCTAGAGCCACTTCTGCTTGCTCCTCCTTGGGTTCCCGGCGGGTTGGCGACGCGCGTGAACGTCAAGCCACCGGCTGTGCCTTCTCCACGATCCGTGCAAAGAAGGACGCCCCCACCGGCGCGATCTCGTCGTTGAAATTGTATTTCGGATGGTGCAGCCCGGCGCTGTCGCCCTGACCGATGAACAGATAGGCGCCGGGGCGTTTTTCCAGCATATAGCTGAAATCCTCGGCCCCCATCTCGCGCCCGCCATCGGCCACCACCTTGGCCGCGCCCGATACCTCGCGCGCCACCTCGGCGGCAAACTCGGTCTTGGCGGCGTCGTTGACGGTGGCGGGATAGCCCACCACATAGTCAAGCTCTGCGGTCACCCCGTAAGAGGCCGCCTGCCCCGCCACGATCTCCTTCATCCGGCGCATCACCATTTTCTGCACCGCCGGGTCAAAGGTGCGCACGGTGCCGTTCAGATAGGCGGTATCGGGGATCACGTTGTTGACGGTGCCCGCATGGATCTGGGTGACCGAAACCACCAGGTCGTCCAGCGCATAGTGGTTGCGGCTGACGATGGTCTGGATCGCCTGTGCGATACCGCAGGCCGCCATCACCGGGTCGATGGTCTCATGCGGCATGGCGCCATGGCCACCCCGCCCCTGGATATGGATCTCGAACGTATCCACCGCCGCCATCAGCGGTCCCGGCGTGGTATAGAACGACCCTTCGGCATGACCCGGCGCATTGTGCAGCGCATAGACCTGGGCAATGTCGAACCGGTCGAGGATACCCTCGCGAACCATGATATCGGCGCCACCGCCCTCTTCCTCGGCGGGCTGGAAGATCAGCGCCACCCGACCGCTGAAGTTCCGCGTCTCGGCCAGATAGCGCGCCGCGCCCAGCAGCATGGTCGTATGCCCGTCATGGCCACAGGCATGCATCTTGCCCGGATGGGTCGAGGCATAGTCGGCCCCGGTCTCCTCAGAGATCGGCAGCGCGTCCATGTCTGCCCGCAACCCGATGGTCGGCCCATCGCCCTGCCCGTTGATGATCGCCACGATGCCGGTGCTGGCGATACCCTCGTGCATCTCGTCGACACCGAATTCGCGCAACCGCTCGGCCACGAAGGCCGCCGTCTGATGGCAGTCGAATTCCAGTTCGGGGATGGTGTGCAGATGCTGGCGCCAGGCAGTCATGTCGGCGGCGAATTCGGCGATACGGTTGATGACGGGCATGGGGGTGGACTCCGGGGCCTTGCTGCGGGATGGATGCATCTGACACTGGAACGAGGAGCGCCGCAATGCCCGATGACACGCTGATCCACGACCAATCGGCCGGAATCGAGCGCCTGCTGGAGATCATGCGCCGCCTGCGCGATCCCGAAACCGGCTGTCCCTGGGATATCGAACAGGACTTCGCCACCATCGCCCCCTACACGATCGAAGAGGCCTATGAAGTCGCCGACGCCATCGAGCGCGGCGCCTGGGACGAGTTGAAGGGCGAGTTGGGCGATCTTCTGTTCCAGTCGGTGTTTCACGCCCAGATGGCGGCCGAGGCCGGGCATTTCACCTTTCAGGACGTGGTGCGCACCATGTCCGACAAGATGGTCACCCGCCACCCGCATGTGTTCGGAGACCAGACCCGCGACAAGTCCGCCGAACAACAGACCCGCGACTGGGAGACGATCAAGGCCACTGAGCGGGCAGAGAAGGCGCAGCAAGGCGCGCTCGACGGCGTGGCACTCGGCCTGCCCGCCCTGCTGCGCGCCTTCAAGCTGCAAAAACGCGCCGCCCGTGTGGGATTCGACTGGGGCGATGTGGGTCCGGTGCTCGACAAGATCGCCGAAGAGACCCGCGAACTGGTCGAGGCGCGCGACAGTCTCGATGCGGATGCCATCGAGGACGAGTTCGGCGACCTCCTGTTTGTCCTCGTCAACCTCGGCCGTCACCTCGGCGTCGAGCCAGAGGCCGCCTTGCGCCGCACCAATGCCAAGTTCACCCGCCGTTTCGCCCAGATCGAGGCACGGCTGGCGACACGGGGCAAGACCCCCGAGGACAGCACGCTGGACGAGATGGACGTGCTCTGGAACCAGGTCAAGACCGAGGAAAAAGCCCGCCCCTGACCCTTCATTCCGCCGCAAATACTCCGGGGGAGCGCCGCCAGGCGCGGGGGCAGCGCCCCCTGCCTGCCTCTGGACAGATACCCCCGCACCTGTCACCACTGACCCCGACATGACCGGAGACGCCCATGCCCCCCCGCAAGATAATCATTGACACCGACCCCGGCCAGGACGACGCGGTTGCCATCCTGCTGGCGCTGGCCAGCCCCGACGAGATCGAGGTGCTGGGCATCACCGCCGTGGCGGGCAACGTGCCGCTGCCGCTGACCGCGAAAAACGCCCGCATCGTCTGCGAACTGGCCGGTCGGCCCGATGTGCCCGTCTATGCCGGGTGCGACGCGCCCATCGCGCGCAAGCTGGTCACCGCCGAGCATGTACATGGCAAGACCGGGCTCGACGGCCCCGACCTGCCTGAGCCAACCATGCCGCTGCAAGACGCCCATGCGGTCGATTTCATCATCGACACCCTGCGCGCCCATGCACCGGGCACGGTGACGCTCTGCCCGCTGGGTCCGCTCACCAATATCGCCACTGCCTTCACCCGTGCCCCCGACATCGTCACCCGCGTGCAGGAAATCGTGCTGATGGGCGGCGCCTATTTCGAGGTGGGCAACATCACCCCCGCGGCCGAATTCAACATCTATGTCGACCCCGAAGCGGCTGATATCGTGTTCAAATCCGGTGCACCCATAGTGGTGATGCCGCTTGATGTCACCCACAAGGCGCTGGTCACCAAGGCGCGCAACGACGCCTTCCGCGCGCTGGGCACCCCCGCCGGCATCGCGGTCGCCCAGATGACCGATTTCTTCGAGCGCTTCGACAAGGAGAAATACGGGTCCGAGGGCGCGCCGCTGCACGACCCTTGCGTCACCGCCTATCTGCTCAACCCCGATCTTTTCAGCGGTCGCCACGTCAATGTCACGGTCGAGACCACCTCGGAGCTGACCCTCGGCATGACCGTCGCCGACTGGTGGCGGGTCACCGACCGCGCGCCCAACGCGCTTTTCATTGGCGACATAGACGCTGACGGCTTCTTCACGCTGCTGACCGACCGTCTGGCGCGCCTATGAGCGCCGCCCTGCACCTCGCCCGTCTCGAGGATCTCGACCGGCTGGCCGCCATGGTCGGCGCCTTTCACGCCGAACAGGGCCTGCAAGGGTCTGAGGAGGCCCGCCGCGACGCCCTGCAGCCGCTGCTCGACGGCATCCCGCATGGCTGTGTCTACCTGATCGGCCCCGCCCGCGCGCCGCTGGGCTATGTCATCGTCACCTTCGGCTGGTCGGTCGAATTCGGCGGGCTCGACGGGTTCATCGAAGAGATTTGGCTGCGCCCGGCCGTGCGCGGCCGCGGTATCGCCAGCGAAGTGCTCGGCCAGCTGCCCAAGGCGCTGGCCGCCGCCGGAATGAGGGCCCTGCATCTCGAAGTCGACCGCCGAAACGAAGCTGCCCAGCGGCTCTTCGCCCGTGCCCGTTTCGCCCCCCGCCCGGACGACATGCTGATGAGCAAGCGCCTCTGACCGCGCAGCCCCGGCGCCGGCGTGGCCGAGACACGCACCGATACGCCGACAATCAGCGTTTCCGGTTTGCCGCGACCTGTTCTGCAAGGTCAAGGAAATCCCGCGCCACCAGATCCCAATCACTTTCCGGGCGCAGATCCCGCACCTGTCCCGGCCCATGCTCGCGCGGGCGTGGCACGAAACCGGTCCGCAGCCCCACCCGCCGCGCCGCAGCCAGATCGTCGTTATGCGCGGCCACCATCATCACAGCCTCCGGCGGCAGGCGCAGCGCCGCGCAGGCGGCCAGGTAGACCTCCGGCTGCGGCTTGTATCCTCGCGCGATATCCGCCCCCAGAATGCAATCCCACGGCAGGCCAGCGTGGCGTGCCAGCCGGGTCATCAGGGCAATCGACCCGTTCGAGCACGGCGCGATGATCACCTCTCTCTTGAGCCGCTCCAGCCCGGCCACCACATCGGGCCAGGGGTCAAGCCGCTCCCAGGCCGCATTCAGGCGCAACCGGTCCGGAACCTCGACCGCAAAGGCATGTGCCACCCGGTCCAGATTCTCCAGATGCAGATCGTCCAGCGCAACATAGCCCCGCGCGCCATCGCGCACCCGCGCCATCGCCGGGTCGTATTCGGCGCGCCAGGCTGTCGCAAAGGCCTCCGCGTCGATATCCGGAAGGTCCGCCGCGACCGCGCGCGCCACCGATCCGCGCCAGTCCACGCAGGTTCCGAACACGTCGAAAATCAGAGCGTCTACCATACCGCTTCCATCACCTGCCACATTTCATGCTAGCATCGGCGCATAGCACATGGAGGATTTCAATGCCCAAAGCCTATATCGTCGCCCATATTCGCGTCCACGATCCCGAAACATTCGAGCGTTTCAAATCCATGTCGGGCCCTGCGATCAAGGATTTCGGCGGCCGGGTTCTTGTTCGCAACCCGAACATCGACCACCGCGAGGGCGCGGCCACAGGAACCTGCATCATCGTCGAATTCGACAGCCTCGAACAGGCCCGTGCCTTCTACGAGTCCGAGGCCTACACAGCTGCGCGTCTGGTCCGTGAAGAGGCGGCCGAGACCGATCTGGTCATCGTGGAAGGGGTATAGATCGTCAAACCCTGCCGGCCGTCCCGGCAACAGCTCTTCTTTCTGGTTGGAAATACTCCGGGGGTGAGGCCCGCGCGGGCCGAGGGGGCAGCGCCCCCTTTGGACACGCCTCACAGGCGCATTTCGAAAAAGCGCAGGAAGTCGCGGGCGATCTCGGGCGGATCGTAATAAGGACCTCGCCGGGCGAACCCCATCGCGTCATACAGCCTCTGCGCCGCCTCCAGCGGCGCACCCGTATCCATCCGTATCAGCAAGAACCCCTGCTCCCGGCAGGCCTGGACCAGCGCGTTCATCAACGCCAGCCCCGCACCCTGCCCGCGCGCCGCGTCGGTCAGATAGACCCGCTTGATCTCGGCAATGCCGGGTTCCAGCGTGTGAAACATGCCGCAGCCCACAGGCTCGCCCCGCGCCAGCACCAGCCGTATCCCGCCCGACGGAGCCTCGTGCTCCTCCTCCAGACGGTCCATCACCGCAGCATATTTTTCCACAGGATAGAAGGTTTCGGCGATCACCTTGCTCTGCGATGACACCGCGAGCAGAAAATCGCGGTATTGCCAGCATAGCTGTCGGACCGCGTCAAACTGCTCGGTCGTTTGTGGTGTCACGATCTCGATCACGGTCCCCTCCGGAGCTCCGAAGGGAACCATATCACCGAAACCCTCAACCGCGAAGGATCGAACGGCCGGCGTATTCGGCGACCTCGCCCAGCGCTTCCTCGATACGGATCAGCTGGTTGTACTTGGCCAGCCGGTCCGAACGCGCCAGCGAGCCGGTCTTGATCTGACCGCAATTGGTCGCGACGGCCAGATCGGCGATGGTGGCATCCTCGGTTTCCCCCGACCGATGGCTCATCACGTTGGTGTAGCGTGCGCGGTGCGCCATATCGACGGCCCGCAGCGTCTCGGTCAATGATCCGATCTGGTTCACCTTCACCAGCATCGAGTTGGCGCAGCCCTTGGCGATCCCCTCGGCCAGACGCGCCGGATTGGTCACGAAGAGGTCGTCGCCCACCAGCTGCACCTTGCCGCCCAGACGGTCGGTCAGCGCCTTCCAGCCTGCCCAGTCATCCTCGGCCATGCCATCCTCGATCGAGATGATCGGATAGTCGGCGACCAGGGCCGCCAGATAGTCGACATTCTCTTCGCTCGAGAGGGTTTTCCCTTCGCCAGCAAAGACATAATTGCCATCCTTGAAGTATTCGGTGGCCGCGCAGTCCAGCGCGAGGTGAATATCGTCACCCGGCTTGTAGCCTGCTTTCTCGATGGCCTTCAGGATAAAATCCAGCGCGTCCCGAGTGCTCGACAGGTTCGGCGCAAACCCGCCCTCGTCGCCCACACCGGTCGCCAGACCCGCCGCCGACAGCTCTTTCTTCAGCGTGTGGAACACCTCGGCGCCCATGCGTACGGCGTCGCGGATGTTTTCCGCCGCCACCGGCATGATCATGAATTCCTGGATGTCGATCGGGTTGTCGGCATGTTCGCCGCCATTGATGATATTCATCATCGGCACCGGCAGCACCCGGGCCGAAGTGCCCCCTACATAGCGATAGAGCGGCTGGGTGGTGAAATCCGCCGCCGCCTTGGCCACGGCCAGCGACACGCCCAGGATGGCGTTGGCGCCCAACCGTCCCTTGTTCTCGGTCCCGTCCAGTTCGATCATCGCGGCGTCGATGGCAACCTGCTCGGTCGCGTCAAACCCCACCAGTTCCTCGGCGATTTCGCCATTGACGGCGGCCACCGCCTCCAGCACGCCCTTGCCCAGGTAACGGCTCTTGTCGCCATCGCGGCGTTCCACCGCCTCATAGGCGCCGGTCGACGCGCCCGAGGGCACCGCGGCGCGGCCCATGGTGCCGTCTTCCAGAACCACGTCGACCTCGACGGTCGGATTACCCCGGCTGTCCAGAATCTCGCGCGCGTGAATGTCGATGATGGTGCTCATGAAATCGGTCCCCGACTCTGCAATTGGATTGCCGCTCTCATAGCAGCCGAGCGGCGAAAGTAAACCACACCTGCTATCGCTAACACGCGCAAAAACGCGCAGTTAGGGCTAACAAATTGCTGTTTGCGCCAACACTCCACCGCGACCGCTCACCCCGTTGCAAAGGCCAGTTCCCGCGCCAGACGCCGTTCGCGCAGAAAGGTATAGAGCCCCGAGGCGATGATCAGCGCCGAACCGGCCAGCGTCGCAAGATCGGGACGCTCACCAAAGACCAGCACCCCGGCCAGGATCGAGAACAACAGCCGCGTATAACGGAACGGGGTCACCGCCGAGGCCTCGCCCACCCGCATCGCGGTGACGATACCGTAATAGCCCAACACCCCGAACAGCACCGCCCCCGCATAAGGCCCCCAATGGCCCGGCGCCACCGGCACCGGCGCCGTGCCCGAGAGGATCAGCAATGCAGCCCCGGCCAGGATCAGCGCCAGATAGGCCTGAAACGACACCACCGCCGAGGCGACATTCACATCGATCCGCCGGGTGATCAGGTCCCGCGCCGCCACGCTGATGACCGAGGCCACCACGAACAGCTGTTCGGGCTGGAACCCGGCCATGCCCGGCCGGATGATCATCAATACTCCGGCAAAACCCACCACGATGGCGCTCCACCGACGCCAGCCCACCTGCTCGCCCAGAAACAGCGCCGCGCCCATGGTCACTGCCAGCGGCATCGCCTGGAACACGGCCGCCACGGTGGACAGATCGACCAGCGACAGCGCGGTGATAAAGGTCAGCGCGCTGATCGCCTCGGTCCCGGCGCGGATCAGCAAAAGCGGTGACCAGGCGGCCCGGCTGAACACCCGCTTGCGGGTCGCCACCGCCATGATCAGAAAGCTGGCCGAACAGAACACCCCCAGAACCAGCAGAATCTGCCCGGTCGGCACAGTAACCGACAATTGCTTGATGAACATGTCCTCAAGCGTGAAGGCCGCCATGGCGGCGACAACCAGCAGGATGCCGTTTACGTTGTTCATGGGTCAAAGCCTCTTGCTGGCCGCAAAGGGGCCGGGTCCTGTCGCAGCCAAAGCGCATGTTCGGTGCCGCGGCAAGCGTAAACGCGGCGCCACCGATCAAAAGACGTGGAGACCCCCATCGCGCCGGGTGATGGCAAGGCGCATGGGCTCCGCCCTTTTCCTGTCAACAAAACCCGATCCGCGCTATGCTTGGCGATATCTGACATCAGCCCTCTCGATTGGACATGACATGACCCGCCTGTTTGCATCCGCTGCCCTCTGTCTCGTGACCGCCACCTCTGTCGGAGCCTGCCCCTGGGCGGGCGGCACCTATGAGTTCAGGGAACACGGCATCTACGGCAATTTCGCGGTCAATGGCGATTGCACCGAACTGGTCTGGGACCGGCTCAGCAACGCGCCCGAAACCACGGCGCTTGCGCGCGGCAAACATGGCTGGACCGGCAAGCTCGCCAAGGCCGACGTGGAACTGCTGGACAATGGCGAAAACCTGCGGGTGACCGGCACCGGCGGCGCCATGCGTCAGGTCCGGGCCAAACCCGCGGACTGACGTCCCTTCATTTCGCCCAAAATACTCCGGGGGGCCTACAAAATTCGACGAATTTTGTAGGCTGGGGGCAGCGCCCCCTTTCCGACGCATCCTAGATGCCTAACCCTTGCGGATCGGCACGCCATATAGCTCCAGCTTGTGCCCCTTGAGACGATAGCCCAGCTTTTCGGCGATCCGTTCCTGAAGGGCCTCGATCTCGGGATCGCAGAACTCGATCACCGCGCCGGAATTCATGTCGATCAGGTGGTCGTGATGGTCGCGCTCGGCGTCCTCGTAGCGCGCCCGCCCGTCGCCGAATTCCAGCCGGTCGAGTATGCCCGCCTCCTCGAACAGTTTCACCGTCCGATAGACCGTGGCGATCGAGATCGCCGCATCCAGAGCCGAGGCGCGGGCATAGAGCTCCTCGACATCGGGGTGATCGTCGCTGTCTTCCAGCACGCGGGCGATGACCCGGCGTTGGCCGGTCATGCGCAGGCCCTTGGCCTCGCAACGGGCGATGATCGGTTGGGACATGGGGGCATCCTGTCTCGGCATTCGGGAATCCCGTTTACATGCTGTTGCGTCACAGGGCCAGCCGCGATTGGCGCAGGGCGGTTGACTTTTGCCGCGCGAACCGCCACATGGGCGCTAACGCCAATGTCCTCTGCCGCGTGAGCAGATCAGATAAGACGTGCGGGGAAAACCCGCCCGGCCCACAAAGGAAGGGCCGCAACAGGACAGGCGCAACCGTTCCCACATTCACGCATGGGGCAAACCGCTGGACCGGTCCGGGGCATGAGGCTGCCGGATCCGAGGCTCCGCGGACCCGCTCGTGACGCCGTGCCATTTGGGGTGCGGCGCGAAAGGATTTTTGTGAGCGATTTTGACATGATGGGGCTCGATGATGCCCTGGTGAGCCGGCTGACCGCCATGGGCATCACCGAACCGACCCCGATTCAGGCCCGTGCCATCCCCGAGGCGCTGAACGGCCATGACGTGATGGGCCTGGCCCAGACCGGTACCGGCAAGACCGCCGCCTTTGGCGTGCCGCTGGTCACCCTGCTGGGCCGCGTGGGCCGCAAGCCGGCGCGCGGCACCGTGCGCGGGCTGGTGCTGGCCCCGACCCGCGAACTGGCGCAACAGATCGCCGAGACGCTGAAGGCGCTGACCGAGGATACGCCGCTCAAGGTGGCGATCGTGGTGGGCGGCGTGTCCATCAACCCGCAGATCAAGCGGCTGGAACGCGGCGTGGATATCCTCGTCGCCACCCCGGGCCGCCTGATGGACCTGATGGACCGCAAGGCGGTCGATCTGGGCAGTTGCTCCTTCCTGGTTCTGGACGAGGCTGACCAGATGCTCGACCTGGGCTTCATCCACGCGCTGCGCAAAATCGCGGCGGTGCTGCCGAAAGAGCGTCAGACCATGCTGTTCTCGGCCACCATGCCCAAGCTGATGAACGAGATCGCCCAGAGCTATCTCAACAGCCCGCGCCGGATCGAGGTTTCGCCCCCGGGCAAGGCCGCCGACAAGGTGACACAGGTGGTGCATTTCATCGCCAAGGCGGCCAAGACCGACTTGCTGATCGAATTGCTCGATACCCATCGCGACGAGCGCGCCATCGTGTTCGGCCGCACCAAATGGGGCTGCGAGAAACTGTCGAAGACGTTGGAAAAAGCCGGGTTCGCCACCGCCGCCGTGCATGGCAACAAGAGCCAGGGCCAGCGCGACCGCGCCATCGCCGCTTTCAAATCGGCGGATGTGCGGGTGCTGGTGGCCACCGACGTGGCCGCGCGCGGTCTGGACATTCCCGATGTGAAGCACGTCTACAACTATGAACTGCCCAATGTGCCCGACGCCTATGTGCACCGGATCGGCCGCACCGCGCGGGCGGGCAAGGACGGTGCGGCGGTGGCCTTTTGCGCGCCTGACGAGATGGAGGAACTGGCCGCCATCCAGAAGGTGATGAAGGCGTCGATCCCGATCGCCTCGGGCCGCCCCTGGCAACCGATCGAGGATCCGGCCAAACCGGCGGCCCGCAAAGGCCCCGGCGGCAAACCCGGCAAGCCCGGCGGCGGCGGTGCCCGGCGCAACCGGCGCGGCGGCCGTGGCCGCAGCGCGGCACGCAAGGCGGCCTGATCGACCAGAACGGAGCCGACCCGTACAGGGTCGGACCCGCTCCTGAGGCGACCACGCCCGGCTAGGCATCCCCGCATCCCCACCCTTTTGCCAGAAACACAGCCAACCGCGCCTCAACGCGGGGCGTTCTGTGTCAGCCGGTCGGGTTTTGCGCCGCCATATCCGGCCCGCAGAGCCAGTCGAGAAAGGTCATGGCGCCGGGTTTTCCGGCGCCGCGCGGGGTGATGTTGCAATAATAGCCGCGCCCGGTGCGGCATTCATGGCGCGATGCCAGCACCAGCGCGCCGCTGTCCAGCTGGTCGTCCATGAAGGGCCGCCAGCTGAGCCCGATCCCCATGCCGCTCTGCAACGCCCGGTTATGCACCATGAAGCTGTGAAACCGGTTATGCCGGGGCGGGCTGGGCGGGGTCACGCCGCTGCCCTCGAAAAACCGCTGCCAATCGTCGAAATGGGTCTCGGCGCTCAGGTATAACAGCCGCTCTGCCGCCAGTTCCGCGTGGCTGAGCGGTCCGCGCCCGTCCAGCACCGCAGGCGTACAGACCGCCACCAGCCGTTCCGGGATCACCCGGCGCGACACCATCCCCTCCAGCCCGGCCACATCAAATGTCACCAACAGGTCGCATGTTCCGGGATCGTAGTCGGGGTTCTGGTCGCGGGTCACGACCTGGAGCGCGATCTCGGGGTGGCGCGATTGGAACGCGCCCATCCGGGGCAGCAGGTAATAGCTGGTAAAGCCCATCGCCGCATTGACCACCAGCGCCGCCTGCCCCTCGCTTGCGCGCAGGCTGTCCATCCCCTTGTTCAGCGCCTCGAACCCCGTCGCCACCGCCCGCGCCAGCTGCGCGCCCTCGTCGGTCAGGGTCAGGCGCGGCTTGGTCCGCAGGAACAGGATCACGCCCAGATCGGCCTCAAGCTGTGCCACCTGCCGGCCCACCGCCGGACCCAGCACGTTGAGCTCGCGCGCGGCACGGGTAAAGCTCAGATGCCGGGCCGCCGCGTCAAAGGCCTGGATCTGGTGCAGGGGCAGACTGGGGCGCATCATCATCGTTCATTCAAGGAAACATCAACTTTCCCCTTTAGCCTATGTTTTCGAAGATTACATCCCGTTAGGCTTCACCCAAGGACGGATGGGCCACGCCGGGCGAGGACACGGAGAATGCAGGACCCCAACAGCAAGCTGACCCTTGCCAGCGGTCGTACGCGCCTGCCCGCATCAGAGGTGCAATCCCGGCTCGACGCGATTTTCCAGGCCCTGGGGTTCGACCCAGACATCGCCGGTGAAGTGGCCGCGCATCTGGTCGATGCCAGCCTGTCGGGGGTCGAGAGCCACGGGGTGATGCGGGTGCTGGAATATGCCGCCCAGGTCGAAAGCGGCTATCTGACACTCTCGGGCCGCCCACGGGTGGTGCGCGACGACACCGGTGGCCCGACTCGGGTCGAGGCGGGTGGCGGCATCGGTATCCCTGCCCTGCGACTGGCCTATGAGACCTGCTGCGACGAGGCGCGCGCGCGGGGTCTGTCGGCGCTGTCGATCCGTCACGTGGGCCATACCGGGCGGCATGGCGCCTTTGCCGAGACGGCGGCCGAGGCCGGGTGCCTGACCATTTGCCTCGGCGGCGGCAATCGCCAGACCTGGCGGCAGGTGGCGCCCCATGGCGGCGCCCGCGCCATGCTGCCCACAAACCCCTGGTGCATCGGCATCCCCGGCGGCGACCGGGGGCCGGTGGTGCTGGATTTCGCAACCTCCAAGATCGCGGGCGGCTGGATCTATGCGGCGCGCTCGGCCGGGGCGCTGCTGCCCGAGGGCTGCGTGATCGACGCCCAGGGCCACCCCACCCGCAACCCCGAGGATTATTTTGCCGGCGGCGCCATCCTGCCGGCGGGCGGGCACAAGGGTTTTGGCCTTGCCCTGCTGGGCGAGCTGGTGGGCGAGGCGCTGCTGGGCCCCTCGACCACCGAATGCAACTGGCTGCTGATCGCGCTGTCGGCAGAGCGGTTCCGCGATGCCCCCACCATGGCCGCCGCCGCCGAAGAGGTGCTGGACGAGCTGCGCCGCTGCCCGCCCGCGCCGGGCAGTTCCGGTGTCGAGATCCCGGGCGAGCGCGAACGCGCCCACCGCGCGGCCTCGGGCGGGGTCGTGTCGGTCCCGCGCGACACCTGGAGACAGATCGAGACATTGGCCGACCGGCTGGGAGTATCCGCGACATGAGCAGACGCAAGCGCAAGACCACCCCCGAGGCCAGTCCCGGTGAAAGACCCGAGACCGCCGCCCATGGTGGCAGTTGGCACCCGGTCCCGGCCGAGGCGGTCACGCAGCTGGCCGAGGCGGCGATCACCATCCTCACCACGATCGGCATGGCCGAGGCGCCACCGGTTGTCTGTGATGCCATCCTTGCGGCGGGGGGCAGGCTCGACCGGGGGCGTCTCCTCTATCCGCGCGCCCTGATCGAGGCAACGCTGGCCGAAATGCCGCGCCGGGTGCTGCTGGCCGGTCAGGATCCGGCCCATGACCTGAGCGTCGGTGGCACCCGCGCCTATGCCGGCACCGGCGGCGCCGCGCCCAATGTGATGGACGCAGGGAGCGGCGACTACCGCCCCTCCAGACTTGCCGATCTCTATGATGCCGCCCGGCTGGCCGATGCGCTGGAGCATGTGCATTTTTTCGCCCGCTCGCTGGTGGCGGGGGACGTGGCCGATCCGCTGCGCTTTGACCTGACCACCGCCGCCGCCGCGCTGGCGGGCACCGCCAAACACGTGATGGTGCAGGCAACCGAACCGGGCCATGTGGCGCCGCTTGCCGCGCTCTGCCACCGGATCGCGGGGGGCGAGGCCGCGTTCCGCGCCCGGCCCTTCCTGTCGCTCAACATCAACCACGCGGTGCCCCCGCTCAGGTTTCACGCCGAAAGCGCCGAGGTGATGGCCGAGGCGGTGCGCGCGGGCATCCCGGTGCATTGCAACGTGTTCGGCCAGTTGGGGGCGTCGAGCCCGGTAACGCTGGCGGGATCGGTGGCCCAGACCCTGGCCGAGACGCTGGCGGGGCTGGCCTTTGTCCATGCGCTCGACCCGAACGCGCCGCGCATCGCGGGCCCGCGCCCGATGATCACCGACCTGCGCAGCGGCGGGCTGGCGGGCGGTGCGGGTGAACAGGCGATGGCCACCGGGCTGGCGGTGCAGGTGCTGCGGGTCTGGGATCTGCCCTGTTCGGTAATCGCGGGCGCCACCGACAGCAAGCTGCCCGATTTCCAGTCCGGCTACGAAAAGGCGCTGACCATCAACACCGCGCTTCAGGCCGGGGCCAACCTGATCACCCAGGCGGCGGGCAGCCAGGCCGGGCTGATGGCGGTGCATTTCGGCGCCATGGTGGCCGACAACGACATGTTGGGCGCGATCCTGCGCGCCAATATCCCGCCTGAAATCACGTCCCGGACGCTGGCGCTGGAGGCGATTGCCGAGGTGGTGCGCGGCGAGGGTCATTTCCTGGGCCGGCCCGAAACCTATGCCCGGATGCGCAGCGACTTCCTCTACCCCGAGATCGCAGACCGCGCGCAACTTGGCGACTGGGCCCTGGGCACGCGCGCCGATATGGGCGCGCGTGCCTCGGCCCGGGCCATCACTCTGCTGGGTCGCCATTGGCCCAAGCACCTGTCTCCCGACCTGCGCGCCGATCTGGCCCATCAGTTCGGACTACCCGTTGAAAAGGAGCCTTCCACATGAAAATCGCAATCGTCGGCTGCGGCGCCATGGGGTCGATCTATGCCGCCCGCCTGGCCGAGGCCGGGCATCAGGTGCGGGCCGTGGACATGTGGGCCGACCACGTGGCGGCGATCAATGCCGGGGGCCTGCGCGTGGACGGGCCATCGGGAACGCTCCTGTCCCGTCAAGTCGAGGCGATGGAGGACCTGTCCCGGGCCGGTCCCTGCGACCTCTATATCCTGGCGACCAAGGCGGCGGGCGTCGAACCGGCGGCGCAGGCCATTGCCGCGACCATGCCGCAACATGCCTTGGTACTGACGATCCAGAACGGGCTGGGCGCGGGCGAACGCATCGCCCGCCACCTGCCCGCCGACCGGGTGCTGCTGGGCGTGGCCGAGGGATTCGGCGCCGCCATGGTCGGGCCGGGACACGCGCGCCACACCGCGATGAAGCTGATCCGGCTGGGCGCAATGACCGGCGGCGACGATCCGCGCCTGGAACAGGTGGCCGGGATCTGGCGCTCGGGCCGGTTCGAGGTCGAAACCTTTGCCGATATCGACCGGCTGATCTGGGAAAAGCTGTTGTGCAACGTCACCCTGTCGGCCCCCTGCACCGCCTTTGGCTGTACCGTTGCCGATCTGCGCGCCGATCCCGAACGCTGGGCGGTGGCACTGGGCTGCATGGCCGAGGCCTATGCCGTCGGCCGCGCGCGCGGGGTGGCGTTCTCCTTTGACGACCCGGTTGCCTATGTCACCGCCTTTGCCGAGAGGGTGGGCACGGCCAAACCCTCGATGCTGCAGGATCACGAGGCGGGGCGGCGCTCCGAGCTTGAAGCGATCAATGGCGCCATCCCGCCGCTGGGCGCGGCGCTGGGGATCGCGACCCCCTATAACGATACACTCTGCGCGGTGATCCGTGCACGCGAGGCGGCATTTGGGGGAGACCGGACATGAGACTTGCCTCGTTCCTTGTTGACGGCGCGCCCGGCTATGGGGTGATCACCGAGGCAGGCGCGCATCCTGCCCTGCCCGCGCTGCGCGCCGCCTGCCCCACCCTGCGCGACTATCTGCGCACCCGCCCGGTTGCCGATCTGCCGGGCCAATGCGGTGCGTCGCTGCCGCTGGACAGTCTGGTCTGGCTGCCGCCGATCCCCGAACCGGGCAAGATCCTCTGCGCCGGTATGAACTATCGCAAACCCTATCCGGTCGATGGGGTGCCGCCACCAGATCCGGGCCATGTGGTGCTGTTCTCGCGCCATCCGCAAACGCTTGTGGGCCATGGCGCCCCGCTGGAAATGCCGCAAGGTGCCGCCGCCGAAAGCTTTGATTTCGAAGGCGAGATCGTTGCGGTGATCGGTCGGCCCGGCCGCCATATCGCGCCCGAGGCCGCGCTGGGCCATGTGCTGGGATATTCGGCGATGAACGAAGGCTCGGTCCGGGGCTGGATGAAACACTCGGTCCATGCAGGCAAGAATTTCAACGCTTCGGGCTCCTGGGGGCCGTGGATCACCACCGCCGACGAGGCGGGCGATATCGCCGGGATGACATTGCAAACGCGGGTGAACGGCACCCTGATGCAGTCCGATAGTGGCGCCGGGATGATCTTTGGCCTGGCTGAGCTGATCGCCTATATCTCGCATATCCAGCCGCTGGAGGCAGGCGACATCATCGCCACCGGTTCGCCAGACGGCACCGGCGGCAGCCGCACACCGCCCGCCTTCCTGCGTCCGGGCGACCGGGTGGCGGTCACGGTCAGCGGTGTCGGTACGCTGGAAAACAGCGTGGGCGCGTCATGAACACGGCCTCTCATCTGGCCCGCTTTGCCGTGACCGCCCGCCCCGACCCGGCGGTCGAGGCGGTCGCGGCCCCCGCCATTCTCGATTGCATCGCCTGTATCCTGGCCGGGGTCGACAGCCCGGCGGCAACCCGCAGCCGCGCCGCGCTGGCACCACTGGGCAGCGGCCCGGTACCGGTTCTGGGCACCGCGCTGACCCTGCCCGCCCCGACGGCGGCGCTGGTCAACGCGGTGGCGGGCCATGCCTGGGACATGGACGACTGGGAGGAGCCGGGCAACACCCATCCCACCGTTGTCCTGTTCCCGGCGCTGCTGGCGGCGGCACATCTGCGACCTGTCACGGGCGCCGAGTTGCTGGCGGCCTATGCGGTCGGGATCGAGGTGATCATGCGGCTGGGTCAGGCGCTGACACTCGACCATTACAAACGCGGCTTTCACGCCACCGCCACGCTGGGCGCCATCGGCGCGGCGGCAGCGGTGGCGCGGCTGCTGGGGCTGAGCGAGGATCAGGCGGACCATGCGCTGGCCCTCTCGGTCTCGCAGGCGATGGGCTATACCGCGCAATTCGGCAGCACCGCCAAGCCGCTTCAGGCCGGGTTCGCCGCGCGCACCGGGGTCGAGGCGGCGCTGCTGGCCCGGGCGGGCGCCACCGCGCAACCGCATGTACTGGATGACAAGCGCGGCTTTGCCGGGCTGTTGGCGCCGCATGATGCGGCGCGGCTGGCCGCGATCCCCGACCGGCTGGGCGCACCCTGGGGATTGTTGCAATACGGGCTGGCCTTCAAACCCTGGCCGTCCTGCGGCTATACCCACCGGCTGATGACAGCGGCGGCCGAGATCCGCACCCGCCTGAACCGCGAGACCGCCGGTATCGTCGCGATCCGGGCCAGCCTGCCCGATTTCCACCATGCGATCCTGCCCTTTCACCAGCCCCGCAACCAGGCCGAGGCGCTGTTTTCCGCCCCCGCCTCGATCGCGCGGATGCTGGTCTCGGGCGGGTTGACACTGGCCGATGGCGCGGCGGAGTTCTGGACCGAACCCGAGATCAGCCGCCTGATCGCGCTGACCGTGCTGGTGCCCGAACCGGCGCGTGACCCGTCGCTGAACTTTGATCCCGAGCAGCCCGACCGCCTGCAGGTCACACTTTCCGACGGCCTTGAACTGAGCGCCAGTTGCGCCTATCCGCTGGGTGCACCGCAGAACCCGATGCCGCCCGACCACCTTGCGGCGAAATGGCACGAGATCACCGGGCGCCCTGTGTCGCAGTATCACGCCATGCTGCGCTGGCCGCAGGCCGCCGATATCGCCACCTTTCTGCGGCAGGAGGCGGGTTGAGACGTTGACGGAAAGGACCCCGGCGATGACCGAGAGCAATCTGCAAGACTGGCTTGGCCGGCAGGAGAGCGCCGAGGACACGCTGCGCGCCCAACCCGCGCGCTTTCTTCAGGCCACGCTCGACCGCGAGCCGGACCTGACCGAAGGCGACGCGCTGCCGCCGCTCTGGCACTGGCTCTATTTCCTCGAGGCGCGTCGCGCCAGCGAACTGGGCCGTGACGCGCATCCGAAAAAGGGTGGCTTCCTGCCGCCCGTTTCGCTGCCGCGCCGGATGTGGGCGGGGGGCCGGTTCCACTTTGACCGCCCGCTGATCCTGGGGCGGGCCGCCAGCAAACGCTCGACCATCGCCTCAATCACCGAGAAGGAGGGGCGCAGCGGCAAGCTCTGCTTTGTCACCGTCCGGCACGAACTGTTCCAGGATGGCGTTCCCGCCCTGACCGAAGAACATGACATCGTCTATCGCGAGGACCCGGCACCTGATGCCCCGGCGCCCGCCCCCGCCCCCGCGCCCGATGGTGGCGAGTTCTCGCGCCGGATCGCGCCGACCGAGGTGATGCTGTTCCGCTATTCGGCGCTCACCTTCAACGGGCACCGGATCCATTACGATGTCGACTATGCCCGCACGGTCGAAGGTTATGACGGGCTGGTGTTTCACGGGCCGCTGACCGCCACCCTGCTGGCCGATCTGGCCTGCGCACAGGCCGGGCGGCCCCTGCGCGCCTTCTCATTCCGGGGGCTGGCGCCGATTGCCGGCCTTGCCCCCTTTGACATCCAGGGCCGGGCCGAGGGCGAGAGCCTCACACTCTGGGCCCGGCGCGCGGACGGCGCGCTGGCCATGCGCGCCACTGCCGAATTCTGAGGGCTGGGCCGATCCGGAACCGGGGTCGGACCAGACGCGCCTTTTGGTGTTTCAGCCGGTCGGTTCGATCATGCCAAAGACCTCGATTTCCTGGCTGAGACCGCGGATCCGGTGACTGCCGCGCGGCATGAACATCCCGGATGACGCCTGCGCCACCGCAGCCGTGGCCAACACCCGATTGCCGAGTGTCTTGGTCAACCCCTCGATCCGGCTTGCCGCATTCACCGCCGGTCCCAGAACGGTAAAGTCGAGCCTGCCGGGACTGCCGATATTGCCATAGCTGACCCGGCCCACATTGATGCCGATGCCGATGTCCAGCGGTGACCGGTTGGCTTCCCTGCGCGTATCGTTCAGGGCCGACAGCCCTTCGAGGATCCCATGCGCCGCGCGGGTTGCTTGCCGGCACTTTCCGTTCCGCTCCTGCGGCGATGAAATCACGAAGACCGACAAGATACCGTCCCCCATGAACTTGAGCACATCGCCGCCCATGGTTTCCACCGACTGGACCACAAGTTCGAAATACCCGTCCAGCGCGTCAAAGACCGCGTCCTCGCCCGCGGTTTCGGAAAAGGCGGTAAAGCCACGCAGATCGGTGAACATGACCACCGCGTCGAGCGTCTTGCGCTCGCCGCGCCTGACGGTCCCGTTCCAGACCTCCCGCGAGGGTCCGTCGCCAAGATAGGTGCGCAGCAGGCTTTGGGTGGACTTGCGCATCGTCATCGGCTCCAGCGCCGAGGACAGGCCCGGTTTCGACGCCTCGATCATTGCCAGGTGTTCCGGGCTGAACCCGCCGCTGTCGCGGGTGGCAAAGGTACAACCATGCTGCGAGCCGTCGCCATATTGCAGCAGCGTCGCGTAATAGTCGGTGCCTCCCGCCGCGGCGAATTCGAGATAGGAAACATGGTCCTTGTCGCGATCAAGACCGCGAAGGCTTTTGTGAAGCGGTTTCTGATGGGTCAGGATGTATTCAAAGGCGCTGCCGATATAGTCGTCTGTCAGCATGCGCGCGTGGGTGACATCATAGGTTTCGGTGCCTTCGGGCGTCCAGACGATGCCCCACGCGATCAGCAGGGGGTTGGCGAACCGCTGGCCGATATTGACCCGCCAGAGCGGCACGCCGGCATCCACAAGTGTCGCGCAATAGCGCGACACCACCTCGACAGGATCGTCAGAACAGCGACCCCGGGTCATCATCCAGTGATTAAGGCCCGCAACAGGATCCATCGCTCCAGCTTAGGTCTTTGCGCCCGTGGCACAAGTCCCCATCACCCGGCGAGACCGTCAAGCGGCAGAAGGCCCACCTCTATCTCTTGACTGCCGCGACCGCCTTCGCCGCGCGGTTTAGCGCCGCTTCGGTCCTTTCCAGCTCCTCCTCGCCCAGCGCCAGCGAGGGATAGAGCTTGCCCGGAGACTTGAACACGCCCTCGGCCCGCAGCACCGCGTTCCAGACCTGCGCCCGCTCGGGCGCGGCATGGCGGGCCGTGCGGTAATCGGTGCAGGCGGCCTCGGTGAAATAGACGTCGAACAGGGTGGCGTCGCCCGACAAGCGGTGCGCGATGCCCTGTGCGGTCAGTGCCCGCTCGTGCATCGCCATCAACCGTTCACCCAGATCGCGCAGGCGCGCGTACTGGTCCGGACGGCGCAGGATCTCGAGCGTCTTGAGCCCCGCCGCCGCCGCCACCGGATTGCCTGACAGGGTGCCCAGTTGCATTAGCCAGCGTTCGGCCCCCACCGCCCCCTTGTCGAAATGCGCCATGATCCGGGCCGAGGCACCCAGCGCCGCAAGCGGGAAGCCGCCACCGATCACCTTGCCCAGGGTGACGATATCGGGGGTCACGCCATACTGTTCCTGCGCGCCGCCATAGGCGAGGCGAAAGCCGGTGACAATCTCGTCAAAGATCAGCAGCACCCCATGACGGTCGCAAAGCGCGCGCAGGCCCTGAAGGAAACCGGGCGCGGGCGCGATGATCCGTTGCAGCGGCTCGGCGATGATCGCGGCGATGTCGTCATGCTCGGCCAGAAGCGAGGCCACCGCCTCGAGATCGTTGAACGGGGCCACCAGCACCTGATCGGCCACCCCCTGCGGGATGCCGGCGCTGTCGGGCACCGGGGTCGGGAAATTGACCGCGCGAGCGGGGGCAAGGCTCATCTGTGCCTCGGCCGACATGCCGTGATAACCGCCTTCGAATTTCACGATCCGGGACTTGCCGGTATAGGCGCGCGCCAGCCGGATCGCGTACATGTCCGCCTCGCCCCCCGAGGTGACAAAGCGCACCTGTTCGCAACAGGGCACCGCCTGAACGATCGCCTCGGCCAGCTCTATCCCCTTGGTGTTGTTGGCGAAAAAGGTCATGCCCAGCGGCAGTTGCTCCAGCACCGCCTCCATCACCTCGGGGTCGCCATGGCCCAGCAGCATCGGTCCCGATCCGATCAGATAGTCCACGTATTCGCGCCCGTCCTGATCCCAGACCCGCGCGCCCTGCCCGCGCGCGATGATGGCAGCGGGGTCGAAATTGCCGAACCCCGCGGCGGGCAGCACCGCGCGGGCGCGTTCGATCCAATCGGCCTGGCTGTTCAGTCGGATCATATCTCTCCCTCCGGATAGGTCAGCACCGGCGCGGTCTCCAGATCGCCGCGCCACAGGACCAGCGCCATGAAGGGGCGATCATGGGTGCGTGTGGCATGCGGGCGCCCCGAGGGGTGGAACACATGATCGCCCGGCCCCAGACGGCGGGGCGGATGCCCCTCCATCAGGAACTCGGCCTCGCCCGCGAGAATGAAATAGATCTCTTCGGCCGGGTGCTGGTGGAATGGATAGTAAAGCCCTGCCGGCATATAGACCACATAGGCCGCAAGGCCGTCGCTGGCAAAGGGTCCGCCCTCGCCGATCAGGCAGTAGCAGCCGAACCGGTCCATGAAATCGGCCCCCAGCCGCGAGCCCTGATAGGTCAGTCGCCACTGGGCCACCGCGCCTGCGGCGATGAAGGCATCGCGGATCGCCGCATAGGCGGTGGTCGTCAGGTCCGGATCGCTCTCCATCAGCGCGGCGGGCGGAATGCGGACAGGCGTGATCGGCTGCGGTATCAGCGCCGCAGGCAAGGCCGCAAATGCGGCCAGCGCGGGTTCGTGCGCGTAGAGCCGGTAGAGTTCGGCCAGAAGATGCTCAAAGGCGGGATCGGTCTGGGTCATGTGGTCAGTCCAGTATGAGATCGGGCGCACCCAGAGCAGCACTGTCGACAGTGATGCCAAGGCCGGGACCGGTGGGGGGAGCAATGCGACCCTGAACGCGGGCCGGGGCAGCGGGGGCGAGGCGCGGGGCGACATAGCCCGACAGATCACAGACATTCAGCACCCGCCCCGGTTCGGTCGCCGCCCCCAGGTGGAGCAGCGCGGCAGTGGTAATGTCACTGCCCCAGGTGTCCTCGATGCACATTCTCGCCCCAAGGTGCAGGCACAGATCCCGCGCCCGGCGGGTCGCCGAAAGCCCGCCGAATTTCGACAGTTTCAGCGCCACCGCATCCATGATACCCAGCCTGTGCGCCGCCAGCAGCGAGGCCGTGTCATGGGCCAGTTCGTCCATCTTCATCGGCAGGCCGGTGGCGCGCTGAACGCGGGCGCAATCCTCCAGCATCGCACAGGGCTGTTCCAGCATGATGTCGAGATGCGAGACGGCCCGGCCCACCCGGATCGCCTCCAGCGAGGTCGCGCCGCAATTCCAGTCGCCATAGACCAGCGGCCCCGGCCCCACCGCCGCGCGCACCTTGGTCAAACGCTCCACATCGGTCTGCCAGTCGCCCGAGGCGCCCAGCTTGACCTGGAACTGGGTGATCCCCTGCGCCTGTGCCTCGCCCGCGATACGGGCCATCTCGTCGGGTGCGATACAGGTGATCGAATGATAAAGCGGCAGGTCCGCCACGCGCTGCCCGCCCAGCAACGCATGCAGCGGCAGGCCCGCCACCTGCCCGGTGATGTCCCACAGCGCGATATCCAGCGCCGATTTGGCATAGGGGTGGCCGGGCAAGTGCCGGTCGGCTCGCGCCATCAGCGCCTCGGGGCCGACGGGATCGGCGCCCAGGATCACCGGGGCCAGCTCTTGCAAGGCCGGGGCGACGCCGCGCGCATAGGCGGGCAGGTAATGCGGGATCGGACAGACCTCGCCCCAGCCGGTTATCCCGGTATCGGTCTGAACCGCGATCACAACGGTCTCGACCGTGTCGCAGGTCTTGCCATCGGCCATGTAATAGGCGGTGTGGCTGGTCAGCGGCACATGCCAGAGCGATATGCGGGTGATGCGTGTCATGCGTTTACCGCCACAGATTTGCCCAGCGGTGCCCTCTGCCGGAGAAGAGGCTTGCCGGGATCGGCGCCCATTGGCAGTGCGTGGAGGTGATCCGTCTTGTGCTCAGGCGTGGTGCCGGGGGGTGGGGTCGGATGCCTCCGGCGGGAGTATTTGCAGCGGAATGAAGCACCGGACCGGATCATTGCACTGGCTCCGCCTGAAGATCGGCACGGGGGCGGGCATTGTCCGGGTCATAGGCCGGTGCACCAAGGATGCGGCCCTTGCGCGGGCGTCCGGCGATGATCACCTCGACCTCGGTTCCGGGCACGTTCACTTGCGGTTTTACATAGGCGAAGGCGAGGATCTTGCCGACCGTATGCCCATAGGCGACCGAGGCGGTGGAGCCGACCACCTTGCCATCCAGCAAAACCGCCTCGCCGCCGTTGCCGTCGAAGCGGCCGTCGGGTTCGATTTCGAGATAGGCGCAGACCCAGGGCAGGTTACCGGTGTTCAGCGTCCTGTCCCGGCCCAGATACTCCTTGTCGGTGCGGGCAAAGCGCAGCACGTCGGCCTCGGCCAATGTCACTTCGTTGGTCAGCTCGCCCGCGCCCTTGAACGCCTTTTCCATCCGCAGCGCGTTCATCGCGAAGCTGCCATAGTCGGTCAGGCCATGGCCCTCGCCCGCCGCCCAGAGCGCGTCATAAACCGCAAGCGCATGGTCGCGGGGGATGTGCAACTCCCACCCGAGTTCACCGGCATAGGACATGCGCATGGCCCAAAGGCTGTGGCCCGCGACAGTGATCTGCTGCGCCGTTAGCCATTTGAAGTGCGCGTTCGACAGGTCGGCATCGGTACAAGCGGCAAGGATATCGCGAGCGCGGGGGCCGTTCAGGGCCAGCGCCGCCCAGTCAGTAGAGAGATTGCGAACCGTGAACTCCGCCGTACCGCGATACGCGGCCAGGTGATCCAGAAGGCGCTGTTCGAAGAAGGCGGCGCAGACGAGGTAGTAACGGTCCTGCTCGAGCTTGACCACGGTGGTTTCCAGCTCGATCCGCCCGCGCCGGTTCAGCATATGGGTAAGCGCGATCCCCCCCACCTTTTGCGGCAGGCGGTTGGCGGTGAGACGATCGAGCAGTGCGCCCGCGTCCGGGCCCGAGACCTCGACCTTGGTAAAGGCCGAGATATCCATGATCCCGGCAGCGGTACGCACGGCGGCGCATTCGGTCGCGACCATGTCATGCACCGGGGTACGGCCAAAGCCGTAATGGTCGCGCTGCTCGATCCCCCGCGCGAACCAGCGCGGGCGTTCGTGGCCATAAACCTCTTCGTACACCGCGCCCTTGTCCTTGAGCCGGTCATAAAGCGGTGAGGGTTTCACCGGGCGCCCGGCAAGGCGGTTGAAATGGGGATACGGGATCTCGTGGCGCAGGCAATAGTCTTCCTTGGCCTTCACAACCTGCCAGTCCTTGGTGGCATAGGCGCCGAACCGGCGCGGGTCGAACTCGCGCATCGAGATATCGGCGGCGCCATGCACCATCCAGCGCGCCAGTTCGCGGCTGAGCCCCGGCCCCCAGCCGATGCCGATCTGGGTGCCGCAGCAGCACCAATAGTTGCGTACCCCCGGCGCCGGGCCAATGAGCGGATTGCCATCGGGCGGGTGGCTGATGGCGCCATGCACCTCGCGCTGGATACCGAGATTGGCAAAGATCGGCATGCGGTTCAGGCTTTCCTCGAGCCAGGGCATGACCCGGTCGTAATCGGCATCGAACAGCCAGTTTTCATAGTCCCAGGGGCATTCGTCGATCCAGACCGCGTTGGGATTGGCCTTTTCATAGATGCCGATGAGGCCGCGTTTCTGCTCCATCCGGATATAGCCCGAAACCTTGCGGTCATCGCGGATGACCGGCAATTCACGGTCGAGCGATTGGAACTCGGGCACCGGTTCGGTCACGAAATAGTGGTGCGTCATCGAGGTCATCGGCAGTTGCAGGCCCGACCATTCGCCCATCTGCCGGGCATAGGTGCCGCCCGCGTTGACCACATGTTCGCAGGTGATCGTGCCCTTTTCGGTCTCGACCACCCATTCACCGCTCGGCGCTTGCGTGATGTTGGTGGCGCGGGTGTGGCGGAAGATGCGCACGCCCTTTTGTCGCGCGCCTGCCGCCATCGCCATGGTCACGTTTGTCGGGTCCACATGCCCGTCATCGGGTGTGTGCAGCGCCCCTAGCACACCGTCGAGATTGTAGAACGGGTGCAGCTCTGCGATCCGCTCCGGCCCGACAAGCTCGATGTTGAAGCCCAGCGACCTGCCCACCGACAGCGTATGGCGCAGCCAGTCCATCTCATCCTCGGTATAGGCCAGCCGGAACGAGCCGCAGCCATGCCATGTCACCGCCTGCCCGGTCTCGGCCTCGAGCTTTCCGGAATAGAGGCCGATGTTGTAATCGACGCATTTGCCGAGGCCGAAAGAGCTGGTCGAATGGGTGATCTGCCCCGCCGCGTGCCAGGTGCTGCCGCTGGTCAGCTCGGCCTTTTCTAACAGGACGGTGTCGCCGCCCCACCCTTCATGCGCCAGGTGATAGGCCAGGCCCACCCCCATGACGCCACCACCGACGATGACCACACGCGCATGGGTGGGCAGGCTCTGCTGGGACATGAAATTTTCCACTTCACGAGTCGCGATTTCTCTCGACAGGCTAATGCCACATTTGTACCATCGTCAATCATGAATGAAACAAATGTATCATCTTCAGTTTTGAACCGCCTCACTGCAGAGTGGGACGCCCTGACGCCAGAGGCACAGAAGGCCGCGCGCTATGTGCTGGAAAATCCCGCCGACGTGGGGGTCTCGACCGTGCGCGAGATTGCCGAGGCCGCCAATGTAAAGCCCAACACCTTTGTCCGCATGGCGCGCCAGGTGGGCTTTGACGGCTACGAGGATTTCCGCGCCCCCTTCCGCGACGCGATCCGGCGCGGCACGGCCAGCTTTCCCGACCGGGCGCGCTGGTTGCAGGATATCGGCCGCTCGGGCGAATTGGGCGGGCTATACGCCGACATGGTGGGCGCCGCGATCCGCAACATCGAGGAGACCTTTGCCGGCATCGACGCCGAGCGGTTGAAGACAGCGGCCGAGGCGATCTGGGCCAGCCGGCAGGTGTTCACTCTGGGCGTCGGCGTGAACAACGCCAATGCCCGCGCCTTCACCTATCTCGCCTCGACCGGCATGACCGATTTCCACGCGATCCCGCGCCCCGGTTCGACAGCGGTGGACGATCTGGCCTGGGCCGATCATCGCGACGTGCTGATCGCGATGACCAGCCGCCCGTATCGGGCCGAAGTGGTCGAGGCGGTACGCATCGCCCGCGACCAGGGTCTGACCGTCATCGCGCTGTCCGACAGCCCGGCCAGCCCGATCATCCGCGCCGCCCAACATGGCTTTGTCGTGGCGGTTGACACACCACAGTTCTTTCCGTCCTCGGCCTCGACCATCGCGCTTCTGGAAACGTTGCTGAGTTTTGTCATCGCGGTGGCCGATGACGAGATCGTGACGCGGGTCGAGAGCTTTCACCGCCGCCGCCACCAGTTGGGTCTCTATCTGCAGGAGCCGGAATGACAATCAACGCCACCCCGGTGCGCTCGCTTGAGGCGCGCTATTACACCGATCCGGCGATCTATGCCGCCGAGCAGGCCGGGCTGTTCGCCCGGACATGGCAATTCGCCTGCCATGCCAGCCAGTTAGAACAGCCTGGCGACTATCTCGCCTTTGAGCTTGGCACTGAAAGCCTGTTCTGCATCAGGGGCCGCGACGGGGCGATCCGCACCTTTTACAACGTCTGCCAGCACCGGGCGCATCAGCTGGTCAGTGGCACCGGCTCGACCCGTGTCGTCGTCTGCCCCTATCACGCCTGGACCTATGAGCTGACCGGCCGCCTGCGTGCCGCGCCCAACGCGAAATCGGTGCCCGGTTTCGACGCCGCGCAAATCTGCCTGACCGAGGTCCGGACCGAGGTCTTTCTCGGCTTCGTCTTTGTCAACCTCGACCCCGAGGCGCAGCCGATGGACCACTGGTTCCCGAATGTGCGGGCCGAGCTTGAGGCCTTTGTCCCCAACTGGTCCGATCTGAAACCGCTGGAATGGGTCGAGATCCCCGAAGACTGCAACTGGAAGGTCTCGGTCGAGAACTATTCCGAATGCTACCATTGCAGCCTGAACCACCCGACCTTTTCGACCGGGGTGATCCGGCCCGAGACCTATGACATCCAGCCGCAGGGCTATTGCCTGCGCCACACGACCGAATGCAACGATCTGAGCCAGATGACTTACGACATCGACAGCGGTTTTCCCAACAACGACCGCTATTCGAGCTGGTTTCTCTGGCCCATGTTCTCGTTCCAGGTCTATCCCGGCAACCTGTTGAACACCTATCACTGGCGCGCGGTGGATGCGGGCCGGGTGGTGGTCTGGCGCGGCTGGTACTCGGTAGGCGGCGCCGAGAACGAGACCGTGCGCCGCATGGCGAAACAGGACCGCGCCACCACGGTCGAGGAGGATATCCGGCTGGTGGAATCGGTCCAGCGCGGTTTGCGTTCGCGCGGCTATGTGCCGGGGCCGCTGGTGGTCGATCCCGGTTGCGGCGTAAACTCGGAGCATTCCATCCTGCACCTGCAGACCTGGATGCGCGAGGCGGTTGCGGCCGAGCCGATGTCTTGAAAAGACATCGGCCCGAAATCCGTGCCGGATTTCGGCCAGCGCAACACAGAAACGGAGCGACAAGATGAGCACATTCGACGAAGACCTGTTCCTCAAGGGGCTGGAACAGCGCAAGGCCACGCTGGGCGCCGATTACGTGGAAAGGAACCTCGCCGCCGCCGACGACTTCACCCGCCCCTTTCAGGAGGCGATGACCGCCTGGTGCTGGGGCTTTGGCTGGGGTGACGAGGTGATCGAGCCCAAGACCCGCTCGATGATGAACCTCGCCATGATCGGCGCGCTGGGCAAGATGCATGAATGGGAAATCCATTGCCGGGGTGCACGCACCAACGGGGTCAGCCGCGACGAGATCCGCGCCATCATCCATGTGATCGGCATCTATTGCGGCGTGCCGCAGGCGCTGGAGTGTTTTCGCGTCGCTCGACGGGTGCTCGACAGCGAGGACTGACCTCGCCACAGACCCGCGCCTTTTGATGGGCATGTCCGATTTGAACCCCAAGTGGTCCGAAGATGTCCGCGACTCGGGGCTGGTTTCCAGCCAGCATGGGGGCAAAGGGAGTCGGATTCGATGGGCTATTCAGGACTACGGGTCATCAAAGAGGCGCTGACCGGTCACCGCGGCTGGGGACCGGCCTGGCGCGATGCCGCGCCCAAGGCGCAGTATGACTATGTCATCATCGGCGGCGGCGGCCATGGGCTGGCCACGGCCTATTACCTCGCCAAGGAGTTCCGTCAGGCGCGGATCGCGGTCCTGGAAAAGGGCTGGATCGGTGGCGGCAATGTGGGCCGCAACACCACCATCATCCGCTCGAACTATCTGCTGGACGGCAACGAGCCGTTCTACGAGTTCTCGCTGAAACTGTGGGAGGGGCTGGAGCAGGAGTTGAACTATAACGCGATGGTCAGCCAACGCGGCATCCTCAACCTGATCCATTCCGACGCCCAGCGCGACGCTTTCATCCGCAGGGGCAATGCGATGATGCTGAACGGTGCCGATGCCGACCTGCTCAGCACCGAACAGATCAAGGCGCGCTATCCGTTCCTGAATGTCGACAATGCCCGGTTCCCGATCAAGGGCGGGCTGGCGCAGCACCGGGGCGGCACCGTGCGCCACGACGCGGTGGCCTGGGGCTATGCCCGCGCCGCCGACCGGCACGGCGTCGACATCATCCAGAATTGCGAGGTCACCGGCTTCCGCATCGAGAACGGCACCTGCACCGGGGTCGAAACCTCGCGCGGGGTGATCGGCGCGGGCAAGGTGGCGGCCTGTGTCGCCGGGTCCTCCTCGCGGCTGATGGAAAAGGCGGGCATGCGCCTGCCGATCGAAAGCCACGTGTTGCAGGCCTTTGTCTCCGAGGGTCTGAAACCGCTGTTGCCCGGTGTGATCACCTTTGGCGCGGGGCATTTCTATTGCAGCCAGTCCGACAAGGGCGGGCTGGTATTCGGCGGCGATATCGACGGCTACAACTCCTATGCCCAGCGCGGCAACCTGCCGGTGATCGAGGATGTCTGCGAGGGCGGCATGGCGATCTTTCCGATGCTGGGCCGCGCCCGTCTGCTGCGCAGCTGGGGCGGCATCATGGACATGTCGATGGACGGCTCGCCGATCATCGACCGCACCCATATCGGCGGGCTCTATTTCAACGGCGGCTGGTGTTACGGCGGGTTCAAGGCGACGCCCGCCTCGGGCTTTGCCTATGCGCATCTTCTGGCCACCGACAGCCCGCACAAGACCGCCACCGCCTATCGCTTCGACCGGTTCGCGCGCGGGCGGATGATCGACGAAAAGGGCATGGGCAACCAGCCCAACCTGCATTGAGAGGGCACCGGACATGTTGATCGACCACCCCATCCTGGGCCCGCGCGACAGCAGCGAATTCGTCTACAAGGGCGACGCCGCCCTGATCCGCCGCCCCGACTGGCAGGCCCCCGACGCGCTGGAGCAGTTCATCGACTATGGCTATCTGCGCGACAACCCGGCGGGCCTGCACCGCGAGCTGTGGTTTCACGAACAGGGCGACCGCTCGTGGCTGGTGGTGACCCGCGACACCACCACGCATGAGATCACATCCGTCGAACTGGCCCGCGACGTGGCCCGCAAGGAGGGACGCTCCAGATGACCGGTCCCAATCGTCTGAACGGCGGTCTGATCGACCGCAGCAAGCCGCTGAATTTTACCTTCGACGGGCGCCGGTATCAGGGCTTTGCCGGGGATACGCTGGCCTCGGCGCTGTTGGCCAACGATGTCCGGCTGATGGGGCGCTCGTTCAAGTATCACCGCCCACGCGGTCCGATGAGCGCGGGCTCCGAAGAGCCCAATGCCATTGTCGAGCTGCGCGAGGGCGCCCGCAAGGAACCCAATACCCGCGCCACCACCGCCGAGCTGTTCGACGGGCTGAGCGCCAATTCGCAGAACCGCTGGCCCTCGCTGAAATGGGACGTGATGGCGGTCAACGATCGGCTGTCCAATTTCTTTGCCGCCGGGTTCTATTACAAGACCTTCATGTGGCCCGCCGCCTTCTGGGAGAAGGTGTACGAGCCGATCATCCGCAAGGCGGCGGGCCTGGGCACGCTCAGCCATGCGCCCGACCCCGACAGCTATGACAAGGGGTTTCTGCATTGCGACCTTCTGGTGATCGGCGCTGGCCCGGCCGGGCTGGCGGCGGCACTGACAGCCGCGCAATCGGGGGCGCAGGTCATCGTCGCGGACGAGGATTTCCTGCCCGGCGGGCGGCTCAATGCCGAGACCTTTGCGCTGGGTGACCAATCCGGCACAAACTGGGCCGCCGAGACCGCCGCCGCGCTGCAAGCCATGCCCAATGTGCGGCTGATGACGCGCAGCACCGTGATCGGCGCCTTTGACCATGGTATCTATGGCGTGGTCGAGCGGGTCAGTGACCACCTGCCCCAGCCGCTGCCGGGCAAACCGCGTCAGATCCTGTGGCGGGTCTATTCGCGCCGCGCCATTCTGGCCGCCGGGGCCACCGAACGCCCGATCGTGTTCGAGAACAACGACCGTCCCGGCATCATGCTGGCCTCGGCCCTGCGCAGCTATGCCAACCGCTGGGCGGCAACACCCGCACGCGCGGTGGCGGTGTTCACCAACAATGACGACGGCCATCGCACCGCGCGGGATCTGAGCGCACGGGGGGTCAGCGCCGTGGTGATCGACACCCGCACGGACGCGCCCGAAACCACCGATTACGAGACCATCCCCGGCGCGACCGTCACCAATACCCAAGGCCGTCTGGGCCTGACCACGGTCGAGGTGACGCTGGCCACCGGCACCACCCGTACGCTCAGCGTCGGCGGGCTGGGCGTCTCGGGCGGCTGGAACCCGAACGTGCACCTGACCTGCCACCAGCGCGGGCGCCCGGTCTGGGACCAGGCAATCGCGGCCTTTGTGCCGGGCGGCACCCTGCCCGTGGGCCTGATCCCGGCGGGCGCGGCGCAGGGCGTGTTCAGCACCCATGGCGCGCTGGCCTCGGGGCAAGCGGCGGCGCAGCAGGCGCTGTCCGATCTGGGCATCGCGGCGAAACCCGCCCCCCTGCCCCAGGCCGAGGACGCACCGGTCAACGTCACCCCCTTCTGGCACGTCAGGGGCGCCAAGCGCGCCTGGGTCGATCAGCAGAACGACGTCACCGCCAAGGACGTGAAACTGGCCCATCAGGAGAACTTCGTCTCGGTCGAGCACCTGAAACGCTATACCACGCTGGGCATGGCGACCGATCAGGGCAAGACCTCGAACATGGCCGGTCTGGCGATCATGGCCGAGGTGGCGGGCAAGTCGATCCCCGAGGTCGGCACCACCATGTTCCGCCCACCGTACACGCCCACGGCGATGGGCGTCTTTGCGGGCCGCTCGCGCGACATGGATTTCCGACCCACCCGCAAGACGCCCAGCCATGTCTGGGCCGAGGAACAGGGCGCGGTCTTTGTCGAGGTCGGCATGTGGCTGCGCGCGCAATGGTTCCCCCGCCCCGGCGAAACCCATTGGCGCCAGAGCGTCGACCGCGAGGTCACCCAGACCCGCAAGTCGGTCGGTATCTGCGATGTGACCACGCTGGGCAAGATCGACGTGCAGGGCGCGGATGCGGCCGAGTTCCTCAACAAGGTCTATTGCAACGGCTTTGCCAAGCTGGCGGTGGGGCGCACCCGCTATGGGCTGATGCTGCGCGAGGATGGCATCGCCATGGATGACGGCACCGCCGCGCGCCTGGCCGAGGATCATTTCGTGGTGACCACCACCACCGCCAATGCGGTGGCGGTCTATCGCCACATGGAATTCGTGCGCCAATGCCTGTTCCCGGACATGGATGTGCAGCTGATCTCGACCACCGAGGCCTGGGCGCAATTTGCCGTGGCCGGACCCAATGCGCGCAAGCTGCTGCAAAAGATCGTCGATCCGGCGCATGACATCTCGAACGAGGGTTTTCCCTTCATGGCCTGTGCCGAGATCACCGTTTGCGGCGGGCTGCGGGCGCGGCTCTTCCGCATCTCGTTCTCGGGCGAGCTGGCCTATGAGATCGCGGTGCCCACCCGCTATGGCGACGCGCTGATCCGGCGCATGATGCAGGCGGGCGAAGAATTCGACGTGGTCGCCTATGGCACCGAGGCGCTGGGGGTGATGCGGATCGAGAAAGGCCATGCCGCCGGCAACGAGCTGAACGGCACCACCACCGCGCTCAACCTCGGGATGGGGCGGATGGTGTCGAAGAAGAAGGACTCGATCGGCTCGACCCTGTCCGAACGCGAGGGGCTGAACGAGGCGGATGCGCTGAAACTGGTCGGGTTCCGCCCGGTGAACCCGCAGGACAAGGTGCCCGCCGGATCGCATCTGATGACCCGGGGCGACCCGGTCGATGCCGCCCATGACCAGGGCTATGTCACCTCGGCCTGCTACTCGCCCAGCCTGGGCTGTCATATCGGCATCGGCTTTCTGAAATCCGGCGACAGCCGCAAGGGCGAGATCGTTCGCCTTGTCAGCCCGCTGACCGGGCTCGACCACGAGGTCGAGGTGGTGAGCGCCCATTTCGTCGATCCAGAAGGAGAGCGTCTGCGTGCATGATCTGAACCCGATAACGCCGCTGGGCGCTGCCGCTCCGGTGGTCGAGAGCCATGGCCCGGTAACCCTGAGCGAAGTGACCGAAACGGCGCTGGCCTCGGTCGCGGCGCGGCTGGGCCGCGAGGCCGAGACGACAACCCTGTTGACCGAGGTTCTGGGCGCCGCGCCCCCGGCCCCGGGCCGGCTCTGTCCCGGCACGCCCGGCGCCTTCTGGATGGGGCCCGATCAATGGATGGTCGAGGCGCCGCTGAGCACACATGAGGATCTGGCCGCGCAGCTGGCCGCCCGCGCCAAAGGCGCGGCCAGCGTCACCGAACAGACCGATGCCTGGTGCCGGTTCGACCTGACCGGAGACAATCTGGCAGATGTGTTCGAACGGCTCTGCCCCGCCAATACCCGCGCCTTTGCCGGGGGCGAGGCGGTGCGCAGCGCGATCGACCATCTGGGCTGTTTCCTGCTGTGCCGGGCACCCGATCATATCACGGTGCTGGGGCCACGCTCGGCGGCGGGCTCGCTGCATCACGCGCTGGTGGTGGCGATGCGCGCGGCGTTCTGATCAGACCGAGGGCACCGGCAGGTTGCCCTCGACCCGGTAGAGGTTGATCCGCTTGCGGTCCTGCTGCGGGGTCAGGCCAAAGGCCTCGCGGTAATGCCGCACCAGCGGCTTGGCGTTGGCATAGCCCACCGCCGCCGCAACATCCGAGATACTGTCATTGGTATACATGACGATCTGACGCGCCGCCTGCATCCGCAGGTGGCGGAAATAGCCGGTCGGGTTCTGTCCGGTGGCCTGTTTGAAACAACGCTCCAGATGCCGGGGGGTGATGTTCAGCCGCTCGGCAATCATCGCGATACTGGCGGGCGCGGCCAGGTTCTCGGCAAAGATTTCAACGGCGCGTGCCACCAGCGGCGACATTTCGCTCTCGGCATCGGCGGCCTGATGGATCGGCAGCGCCTGTTTCACCCCCGCCTTGCGCATGATCGGATGCTGGAACCAGCAGGCGACCTCGTTGGCCACGTTGGCGCCCAGCGCTGCCTCGATCATGCTCAGCGCCAGGTCGAAGGCCGCCGCCGCCCCCGAGGCGGTCAGCAAACGCGGCGAGATCTCGATCACCTCATTGCTGCGGCGGATCTCGGGGAATTCGGCGGCAAACGCCGCCTCGTAACACCAATGCACCGACAGGCGCTCGTCGCGCACCACGCCGCTGCGCACCAGCGGAAAGACGCCGCCGCTGATCGCGCCCAACACGGTGCCGTGCCGTTCGATCCGGCGCAGCAGCGAGGCGGTGCGCGGGTTCTCGAACCGGGCCACCGGGGCGGACAGCAGCACCAGATAGTCAAGCGCCGCCACGGTCTCCAGACTGGCGTCCGGATCAAAGGTAATGCCCGCGCTCGACACCACCTTGTGGGGCAGTTCCGACACCAGCCGCCAGGCGAAACTGTCCGACATCGAGATCTCGTTGGCCGCGCGCAGCGGCTCGATGATCGAGGTCAGGCAGGCCATGGGAAAGCCCGGAAACAGCAGAAACCCGATACGTGTGGTCATTCCGGGCGATCCTTTGGCTTGTCATTCCACGGTGGGAATTTTATTGGAGAGAAAAAATTATGCAATGTGGTGAATAACGGCTAGAGTTGAAGCAGAACTGACCGCAGGGCAATACAGGAAGAGCTTGAGGAACCCCCATGAATGCTGCAAAGGATCTCCGCATGACACAGCTTTTGCAAGATCCCCATAGCGTTCGCGAGGAACGCGAGAAGGTTCTCGAGGTCGCCATCGGCCGCGAGGTTCGCGCCTTTCGCAAGCAGCAGGGCATTACCGTGGCCGAGCTGTCGAAGCTGACCGACCTGTCGATCGGGATGCTGTCCAAGATCGAAAACGGCAACACCTCGCCCTCTCTCACCACGCTGCAAACCCTGGCCAATGCGCTGTCGGTGCCGCTGACCGCGTTCTTCAAAGGGTACGAGGAAAAGCGCGAGGCGATCCATACCAAGGCGGGACAGGGGTTGGAGATCGAGCGCGCCGGCACCCGCGCCGGGCATCAATACAGCCTGCTTGGCCATATCGGGTCAAATTCGAGCGGTGTCATCGTCGAACCCTATCTGATCACGCTCAGCACGGAATCGGACACCTTCAAGACCTTTCAGCATGACGGGATCGAGATGATCTACATGCTCGAAGGCAAGGTCGACTACCTGCATGGCAGCGAGATCTATCCGCTGGAACCGGGCGACACGCTGTTCTTTGACGCCGACGCGCCGCACGGGCCAGAGCGTCTGGTGGAATTGCCGACGCGCTATCTGTCGGTGATCTGCTATCCGCAGCAGAAAAAGGGCTGAGCCGCCCGGACCGGGACGCGCTTGCGCATCCCGGCCTTGTTTTGCGCGTTACGTCTGCAACGGCGGTTCCGTTTCCAGATCGGGCCAGATCCCCGGCGAAGTCGGCAGCCCGTCGTCATACCGGCTGAGATAGTCCAGCATCAAAGGACGATTGGCGATGAACCCCTTGTAGGTGGCCAGCTCCTCGGGCAGGTCGCGCACCACCCGGTGCAGGCGGCGGCCCCATTTCGGCACCGTCACCAGATCCTGAAACGCGATCAGGTAACAGCGGATCGGGAACAACAGCGCGTTCGAGCGCGGCAGCCGGTAAAAGGTCTGCAATTCGACCCTGAGATGCTGTTTGGCGCCGATATTCTCGGGCGTCAGCGTGGTCTTCTGCACCCCCCATTTGTGATAGTTCTCGGGGCTGGTATCGAGCAGCGGATTGACCGTCATGGTCCAGTTCAGCCGCCGCGCAGGCGCCCCCTGCTGGATGTTGAGCAGGAATTTCAGCGCCCGCTTGAAGATGCCCATCTCATGGGCCAGCGGCACCGGCGCGTGCCATTCGAAGAAATCCATGCCGATGTCGAAATCCAGGCTCCAGTCCGCCTGTGTCGTCACCATGCCCGCATCCATGTAGAGCATGTCGCCGCGCTGATCGAGCACCGCGTAATCGCCCTGCGCCTGCCGGGTGATGTATTCCAGCGGCCCGCAGGGCAGCGTGGTTTCATCAAGGAAGGTAAAGGTGTGGTCGATCCCCATCGGCTTGTTGATCCAGCGCCAGCGGTCGCCGTCGCGGTGCAGCTCGAACAGGTCCGGGTAATCCTCGGACTTGCAGACCATGATCAATTCCAGCGTGTCCCAACCGGCCAGCGTCATATGCGGCAGCGACTGGCAGCGCAGCGGATCCTCGGCCAGCACGATGGCACGGTCGGCCATTTCCGAGACGTAATGCTCGTCCACGTCGAACCGCTTTTCATAGACCGAGCCCGCCGGGCCGCCCCGGTGCTGCTCCATGTTCACCGAATACATGTAGCTGTCTTCGTGGAACGGGAAGGGAAAGCGCTTGATCGCCCAGTCCGAATTGCGGAACGAGTAATCGTCGCGGAAGGTTTCGGTGTTGAATTGGATCGTCATCGGGGTCTCCTCTACCGGTCCAGCACGAGGCTTTTGCCCACGAACCGGCTGACGCAGGGCATGATCTTTTTCCCGCTGGCGTGTTCGTCATCGTCCAGCCAGTGGTCGCGATGCACGAAGTCGCCATCGGATGAGACCACATCGGTTTCGCACTGGCCACAGGCGCCGCCCCGGCACAGAAAGGGCGCGTCGACGCCGCAGCGTTCCATCGCTTCAAGCAGGCTTTCATGTTCGCCCACCTGAATGGTGATGTCGGATTTGCACAGGCGCACCTCAAAGGGTTTGCCGGGCTGCGGGGCCAGGAATTCCTCGGAATGCACGTTCTCGTCGGGCCAGCCATGCGCCGCGGCGGTGGCATGGACCCAGTCGATCATGCCCTTGGGACCGCAGACATAGACATGGGTGCCCAGCGGCTGACCATCCAGCAGATCCTCAAGCCCGATGGCCTGATCCTGATCGTCGAAATAGACATGCACCTTGTTGGGATGCTTGTAGGTCAGCTCGTCCACATAGGTGCCCAGCTCCTTGGAGCGGCAGGAGTAATGCAGCTCCCAGGCGCCGCCCATCCGTTCCAGATGCGCGATCATCGCCAGGAACGGCGTGATGCCGATGCCGCCGGCCAGGAACACATGCTTGCGCCCGCGCAGATCCAGCGGGAACAGGTTCACCGGATAGGTGATGGTCATCGGGTCGCCGACCTTGACCTGGTTATGCAGGAAGAGCGAACCGCCCCTGCCCTGATCGTCGCGGCGCACCGAGATCGCATAGATGCTGCTATCGCCCGGATCGGACATCAGCGAATAGGGATTGAGCCGGGTCCGCGCGCCATCGCGCATCTCGACCACGGTATGGGCACCGGCGGAAAAGGGCGGAAACGGCTGGCCGTCGCGGCGGGTGAATTCGAACCGGGTGACCAGCGGATTGAGCGGCACGACCGCGCTGACGGTGACCTCGATCTTTTCGGCGCCTGCCTTGGCTTTCTGGGGGGCTGCACTCATTTGTAAAGCTCCACGGGTTCGGGGACATTGCCGGGGTCCTCGGCGTCGATGCACACCCCCTGAAAGGCGGCCAGACGGCGCGAATAGTGATCGCGCACGAACAGGTTCAGCCCGCAATGGGAACAGACGAAGGGATCAGTGGTCACGTCCTCGGTGATGCCCTTGCAATGCACGCATTGCATCCGCCGCGCGACCGAGCCGCGATGTTCGGTCTGGATCGCGCCATGGGGAATGCCCGCCTGCATCGCCTCGTTCTGGGCCTGTCCCATCAGCCCCTCGGTTCCGGCCAGATAGACCTGAAGCCCCATATGGGCATCCGACAGCACCCGGCGGATCCGCTGGACCGACGCGGCATAGCTGGGCCCCACATAGAATTGCGCCGGACCCAGGGCGCGCAGCCGCTCCACATAGGTCTCGCCGGTGTCCTTGGGGATATAGATGATATGCGCATTGGCAAACAGCGCGGCATCGCTGGAGGCCAGATCCAGCAGCGCCTCGGCGCCCTCGGCATCGGCGATCATCAGATGCGCCTTGCCCGGTCGCGCCTCCAGCGTGCCATAGACCGGGCGGCTGGCGATACTTGGTGGAAACTGAAATTTGGACATCCCGTCGCTGACTCCTTCTTGGTCCGATCGCAAGAAGAACAGGCGCCCCGCCTCCGGGGGCGCCTGCCCGGTGATCCTCAGCCCTTGGCGGCGCGGATGGACTTGTCCTTGTCGTAGAAGGGCATCTCTTCGGCCACGCAGGCGATTTCGGTGCCATCCTCGTTGCGCACCGTCATCTTGGTCCCCGGCACCGCACAGTCAACCGGCATCCGGGCGATGCCCACGTTATGGCCGTTCAGGTCCGAATTCATGCCAAAGGTGACGACGCCCACGACCTCGCCATCCTTGAGCAGCGGTGCCCCCATGTCGGCTGGCGTGGTGCCCTCGAGCTTGACGCCATAGATCTTGAACCGCTCCTTGCCCTTGCGGGCATAGTGGTTCTCGGCGCCCCGGAACCCGATCTTGCCGGGCGAGACGGTGAATTCCAGCCCCAGCTCCCACAGCGAGTCGCCGCAATTCTCGTCGGCAAAGGGATAGGTCTCGGAATTGTCGCCGGGATAGAACAGCAGATAGCTTTCGGTGCGCAGCAGATCGAGGGTCGAGAACTGCACCGGGCGGATGCCCATGTCCTTGCCGTCCTCGAGTATCGCATCCCAGAGTTCAATGGCGTGGCGGCCTTCGCAAAAGATCTCGTACCCCCGCTCGCCGGTATAGCCGGTGCGCGAGATCATCACCGGTTTGCCAAAGAGCTTGGTCTGGATGATGCCGAAATAGGCCAGATCGCGGATGCCGGGAACGTGTTTGGCCAGGAAATCCACCGCGACCGGTCCCTGGAGCGACATGTCGTGCAGGTCGTCGTCGAAGATCATCGAGACATTCTTGCCATAGGCGGCCATCGCCAGGCTTTCATGGCCGGTGCCGGTGCCATGCACCAGCATCCAGTTGTTCACCGACAGGCGGTAGATCACGCAATCGTCGATGAACAGGCCGCGATCGTCCAGCATGCAGGCATAGACCGCCCGGCCCGGCATCAGCTTGTCCACGTTGCGGGTGGTGGCGCGGTCGATCACGGCGGCGGCATGCGGGCCGCTCAGATGGATCTTTTTCAGGCCCGACACGTCCATCAGACCGGCCTTGGTGCGGACCGCCTCGTAATCGGCCTTGGCCCGTTCGTCGGTATGGTCATAGAACCATGCGGTTCCCATACCGTTCCAATCCTCCAACTCGCCGCCGATTTCGGCATGCCGCTGCGCAAGCGCAGAGGTTCTGTAGATGATCGCCATCCCTGTGACTCCCTGATCTGTTCGGTTTGCATCATTCAGACCCATGTCCGGACAAAAATCAACACAAACGTAAAAAAAATTTCCTACCGGGAATATTTGCCCGAACTTTAAGCAGGGTTCTTATTCTGCATCCGCACAATGTTGCATGCCAGTAAAATTTATTGACAGACAGCATAATCAAGAGCTTCCCTTTTAGGAAAAAAACTTTCGCAGCAGTCAGAGTTATCCAACCGGGGAGACAGAAATGGATGGAAATCTTAACGCACTGACGACGGTATTTACCGAGTTCTACTACTGGGTGACGGTCGTGTTCATGTTCCTGATTCACGTCGGGTTCTGCATGTACGAGGTCGGCGCCAGCCGCCGACGCAACCATATGCACACGTTAATGAAAAACGTGATGGTGATCCCGCTGGTCACCGTCACCTTCTTCTTCTTCGGATGGTGGATCTATTGGGCCTTCCCGATGTTCCCCTTCTTCGGCGGGTTGGACACCGAGGCGGGCGCCGCCAACCTGCCCTGGGCCGAGACCATGGGGCCGAACGCAGCGGACCGAATCACCGGCGTGTTCTGGGCGGCCTTCCTGCTGTTCTCGTGGACGGCAGCCTCGATCGTCTCGGGCGCGGTGATCGAGCGCATCCGGTCCTCGGCACTTTGGGTGCATGCGGTGCTGATCGGTTCGGTCTGGTGGATCATCGACGCGGCCTGGGGCTGGCACTATGGCGGCTGGATGGTCCAGTATCTGGGCTATCACGACGCCTATGCCTCGGGCGTGATTCACGCCATTGCCGGTGGCTATGCGCTGGGGGTGATCATGGTCCTGGGGCCGCGGATCGGCAAATTCGCCCCAGATGGCACGCCGCGGGACATCCCGCCGCATAACCCCTGGATGCTGACCATCGGGATCTTCCTGATCTATACCGGTTTCTGGGGCTTTTATGCCGCGTGCAACGTGCCCGCGATCTCGCCCGAGGCGATCGGCGGCCAGATCACCGGCACCACCTGGACGGCAACCAACATCTATCTGGCACCGACTTCTCTGTCGGGTATCACCTTCAACTTCCTGATGTCGCTTTCGGGCGGTCTGATGGCGGCCTATGTGGTGTCCAAGGGCGATGCATTCTGGACCTTCTCGGGCGGTCTGGCCGGGGTGATCACCGCCTCTGCCGGCAATGACCTCTACCACCCGATCCAGGCCATGATCATCGCCGCTATCGGCGTGGTGATCGTCTATCGCCTGCATTACTGGGTCGAGCGCCGGTTCAAGCTGGACGATGCGGTGGGCGCGGTTGCCGTGCATGGTTATGCCGGGTTCATCGGCCTGATCATCGCGGGCTTTGTCCTGTGGGGAGCGCCGTCCTCGCCTTATGAGGGCTATGCCACCATCAACCCGGTCGGCCAGTTCATCGGTGCGCTGATCATGTTCTTTGGCCTCGGTTTCCTGCCCGCCTTTGTTGTGGCCAAGATGCAGGCTGCCGCGGGCGTGCTGCGCATCCCCGAGGAAGTGGAACTGGAGGGCCTCGATTACGCCGAACACCACGCCTACGAGGACGCCAAGGAAGCCATCATCGAAGCCGACAAGGCCTATCTGGCGTCCAAAGTGTCGCCTGCGGAATAAGGAGAACAGGATATGTCGACAATCGGATATGAAAGCTGGGCCGTCGATCTGGCCAATGTGGGCGCCATCTATCCCTTTCAGGGCTGGGAGGTCGCGATGACCGTGATCGGGGTGCTGTTCTGGATCGGCTGGCACCGCATCCAGTTCGTGCGCGAGAACGCGCATCTGGAAAACGCCAAGAAACGGGCGCTGGACCATGAGCGCATCCAGAAAAGCGTCGAACGCTACTAGAGCGATCCCGGCAAGGCGTGCTCACGCGCGCCTTGCCTATCAGTGAAATTTGTTTCACAGCAGTTGCGGCTTCGAAATTCCGGTGCTAGCCTGCTGAAAGAGCCTGGGAAAGACAGGCAGAATCACAATCGTGGAGCGTCGCCGAAATGTGCGGAATTGTTGGACTGTTCCTGAAGGACAAATCGCTAGAACCTCAGCTGGGCGCCCTGCTCACTGACATGTTGATCACCATGACCGACCGGGGCCCTGACAGCGCCGGAATCGCGATTTACGGCGATCCCTCGCCCACCACCTCGAAGGTGACGGTGCAATCGGAAAACCCCGACCGGGACTTTGCCGATCTGGCCGAGAAGGTGCAGCCGCTGGTCGGTGGCCCGGTCTCGCTCAGCCGCCGCGACACGCACGCGGTGCTGCATGTGCCCCATGGCACCGCCGAGGCGCTGCGCCGCCAGCTCAAGGACGTCGCGCCCGACGTGCGTGTCATGTCCTTTGGCGACTCGCTGGAGATTTACAAAGAGGTCGGCCTGCCCCGCGATGTGGCCGCACGATTCGATATCGCCTCGATGACCGGCACCCATGGCATCGGCCATACTCGCATGGCCACGGAATCGGCGGTCACCACGCTGGGCGCGCACCCGTTCAACACCGGCTCGGACCAGTGCCTGGTGCATAACGGCTCGCTCTCCAACCACAACTCGCTGCGCCGCAAGCTGCGCCGCGAGGGTATCCATATCGAGACCCTGAACGACACCGAAGTCGCCGCCGCCTATCTGACCTGGAAGATGCAGACCGGCGCCACCCTGGGCGAGGCGCTGGAAAAGTCGCTGGAGGATCTGGACGGCTTCTTCAACTTCGTCGTGGGCACCCGCGACGGGTTCGGCGTGGTCCGCGACCCGATCGCCTGCAAACCGGCGGTGATGGCCGAGACCGATCAATATGTGGCCTTTGGCTCGGAATACCGCGCGCTGGTCAACCTGCCCGGCATCGAACAGGCCCGCGTGTGGGAACCCGAACCCGCCACCGTCTATTTCTGGACCCATGGCGACACCGCAACCCCAACCGGAAAGGCCGCGTAATGCAGACTTACGACCTGGCAGCCGACGGCCTGCGCGGCCTGAACGCAACGCTGCAAGCCCAGTCGGACGAGACCAACCAGACCGAATGGACCATCGTGAACCCGCGCGGCAGCCATGCCATCGCCGTGGGGCTGGACGCGCCCATCGAGGTCAAGGTGATGGGCTCGACCGGATATTACTGCGCGGGCATGAACAAACAGGCCACCGTGCATGTGCATGGCTCGGCCGGGCCCGGCGTCGCCGAGAACATGATGTCGGGCACCGTGGTGATCGACGGCGATGCCAGCCAGTATGCCGGGGCCACCGGTCATGGCGGCACGCTGGTGATCAAGGGCAATGCCAGTTCGCGCTGCGGCATCTCGATGAAGGGCATCGACATCGTGGTGCATGGCAATGTCGGCCACATGTCCGCCTTCATGGCGCAGTCGGGCAACCTGGTCGTCTGCGGCGATGCGGGCGACGCGCTGGGCGACTCGATCTACGAGGCACGTCTGTTCGTGCGCGGCTCGGTCAAGTCACTGGGCGCCGACTGTATCGAAAAAGAGATGCGCCCCGAACATATCGAGCTGCTGCGCGACCTGCTGGAGCGTGGCGGCTGCGATGCCAAACCCGAAGAGTTCAAGCGCTACGGCTCTGCGCGCCAGCTCTATAATTTCAAAGTCGACAACGCGTATTGAGGGAGTCATGACCGTGAAAGACAACAAGGAAAACGCTCCCCCGCGGACAGTGCCGATCCAGTCGGCAACCTTTTCCAACCCGATCAACGCCGAGATCCGCCGCGCGGCGGCCACCGGCATCTATGATATCCGCGGTGGCGGGGCGAAACGCCGGGTGCCGCATTTCGACGATCTGCTGTTCCTGGGCGCTTCGATCAGCCGCTACCCGCTCGAAGGCTATCGCGAGCGTTGCGACACCAAGGTGACGCTGGGGACGCGCTTTGCGAAAAAGCCGATCGAGCTGGATATCCCGATCACCATCGCGGGCATGTCCTTTGGCGCGCTGTCCGGTCCCGCCAAGGAGGCGCTGGGACGTGGCGCGTCCGAAGCCGGAACCTCGACCACCACCGGTGATGGCGGCATGACCCCCGAGGAGCGCGGCCATTCCACCAAGCTGGTCTATCAGTACCTGCCCTCGCGCTATGGCATGAACCCCGACGACCTGCGCAAGGCCGACGCCATCGAGGTCGTGGTCGGCCAGGGCGCCAAGCCCGGCGGCGGCGGCATGCTGCTGGGTCAGAAGATCAGCGACCGCGTCGCCGAGATGCGCAACCTGCCCAAGGGGATCGACCAGCGCTCGGCCTGTCGCCACCCCGACTGGACCGGCCCCGACGATCTGGAGATCAAGATCCTGGAGCTGCGCGAAATCACCGCCTGGGAAAAGCCGATCTATGTCAAGGTCGGCGGCACCCGCCCCTATTACGACACCGCGCTGGCGGTGAAGGCCGGGGCCGATGTGGTGGTGCTGGACGGCATGCAGGGCGGCACCGCCGCCACCCAGGACGTGTTCATCGAGCATGTGGGCCTGCCGACGCTGGCCTGTATCCGCCCCGCCGTGCAGGCGCTTCAGGATCTGGGCGTGCATCGCGAGGTGCAGCTGATCGTCTCGGGCGGCATCCGCACCGGCGCCGATGTGGCCAAGGCGATGGCGCTGGGGGCCGACGCGGTCGCCATCGGCACCGCCGCGCTGATCGCGCTGGGCGACAACGACCCGAAATGGGAGGCCGAGTATCAAAAGCTGGGCACCACCACCGGTGCCTATGACGACTGGCACGAGGGGCTCGACCCCGCCGGGATCACCACCCAGGATCCGGTGCTTCAGGCCCGGCTCGACCCGGTGGATGCCGGGCGGCGCCTGCGCAACTATCTCAACGTCATGACGCTCGAGGCGCAGACCATCGCGCGGGCCTGTGGCCATAACAACCTGCACAATCTCGAACCCGAGGATCTGTGCGCGCTGACCATGGAGGCGGCCGCCATGGCCCGCGTCCCCCTTGCCGGCACCGAATGGTGGCCCGGCAAGACCGGCGCAGGGTTCTGAGTGTGAAACCGGGGCGCGGGACCATCCCGCGCCTTTTCCAATTCAAAAACAGACGACAACAGGGACGACAAGAATGACCATTGATCTGGCCAAATTCGCCAAGGACAAAGGCGTCAAGTATTTCATGATCTCCTTCACCGACCTGTTCGGCGGTCAGCGGGCCAAACTGGTACCCGCCCAGGCCATCGCCGACATGCAAGAGGACGGCGCGGGATTTGCGGGCTTTGCCACCTGGCTGGACATGACGCCGGCGCATCCCGACATGCTGGCGGTGCCCGATCCGTCCTCGGTGATCCAGCTGCCCTGGAAACCCGAGGTCGCATGGGTCGCCAGCAATTGCGTGATGGAGGGTGCAGATGTCGCCCAGGCCCCGCGCAACGTGCTGCGCCGCCTGATTGCCGAAGCCGCGGACGAGGGCATGCATGTCAAGACCGGCATCGAGGCCGAGTTCTTTCTGCTGACCCCCGAGGGTGACCAGATCAGCGACCCGTTCGATACCGCCGCCAAACCCTGTTACGACCAGCAGGCGGTGATGCGCCGCTATGACGTGGTGCGCGAGATCTGCGACTATATGCTGGAACTGGGCTGGGGACCTTATCAGAACGACCACGAGGACGCCAACGGCCAGTTCGAGATGAACTGGGAATTCGACGACGCCCTGACGACGGCGGACAAGCACAGTTTCTTCAAGTTCATGACCAAGTCGGTGGCCGAGAAACACGGGTTCCGCGCCACCTTCATGCCCAAGCCCATCGAGGGGCTGACCGGCAATGGCTGCCACGCGCATATCTCGGTCTGGGATGCGCCGGGGGCGGCGTCAAAGGTCAATGTCTTTGCTGGTGACGGTGACGGCCCGACCGGCGAAGTGGGCCTGTCCGAGCGCGGCAAGCATTTCCTGGGCGGCATCATGAAACATGCCAGCGCATTGGCGGCGATCACCAACCCGACGGTGAACAGCTACAAGCGGATCAACGCGCCGCGCACCATGTCGGGCGCGACCTGGGCGCCCAACACGGTGACATGGACCGGCAACAACCGCACCCATATGGTGCGCGTCCCCGGCCCCGGCCGGTTCGAACTGCGCCTGCCCGACGGCGCGGTGAACCCCTATCTGTTGCAGGCCGTGATCATCGCCGCCGGCCTCAGCGGCATCCGGTCAAAGGCCGATCCGGGCAAGCGCTGGGACATCGACATGTATGCCGAGGGCCACAAGGTGCGCGGCGCGCCGAAACTGCCGCTCAACATGCTGGACGCGATCCGCGAATTTGACCGCGACAAGGAGTTGAAGCAGAGCATGGGAGATGAGTTCTCGTCCTCTTACATCAAGATGAAGATGCAGGAATGGAATTCCTTCGTGACCCATTTCAGCCGCTGGGAAAAGGAAAACACCCTCGATATCTGAGCGATATCAAGGGTGCCTTGGGTGGGGCCGCTGCGCTTTCGCAGCGGCCCTTTTCTGTTCGGGGTCAAAGGTTTGGATAGATCGGGAATCTGGCGCAGAGGTCTGCGACCTGGGCCTTGACCTTGTCCTCGACGGCGCCGTTGGCGTCTTCGCCATTGGCGGCCAGG
>NZ_JBXWQU010000035.1:0-1584 GCF_059612545.1 Ruegeria sp. SAZD011
GAAACCTTCTTCTCAGCCATCGCTCTCGCCGCAACCGTTTTGTTCTGGCTATGAAAAAGAACGAGTCTGGAGCCTAGCGTAGTTTCACTTCTTTCAGGTCATCAGGTTTCAGCCGATAGCGGATTACGTTGCCTTCATGGAGCCCCGCGATCTGCTCACGAACGTAAGCGACAACATCCGCTCGATCAGCATCGGGCACGCCAGCAGCCAAAGCCATCTCATCAACCGCATCGTTTCGGAACTCCTTGTATTCGAGAACGCAACGCCGGACCGCGGCGCGAACGAATTCCCGATAGGCAAGCGCAGCCTTTTCCGGGCTCTCCACCTCGGCGCGAAGAATTCGGTACTTTTCCGCGGACGCCAGGTACGCGTCCATGTAGACCTCGCGCAGCAGCGCGACATTGTTCAATTCATAGATCCCGATGAGTCCGTCGATATAGTCGCTGTCGTCCATCGTCGTGAACGACATCGGCGCAAGGTCCGACTTCAGAAGTGGGATGTTCGAGGCCACGCGCGAGGTTCGCTTGTTGACGTCGGCAAAGGCCTGGAGGTACGGGATGTGCACCAGGAGGAAAAAGGACTGCTCGAACGGATCGGTGATCTGCGCAGCCTTGTGCAGCAGGATGTCGAACTCCTCTGCGATCGTGACCGCATCGTCGAGCGGTCGATAGCTCGAGTGCGAGATGCCGACCGGCATCGCTCGCAATCGGCCCGACATCGCGGGGTCCGCCAGAAGACCATCCGAGAGCAGCGCATGAATCGCGAACAGATCAGGTCGCCGAAGCCCGATCTCATCGAGATTGTCGACCACATACTGGATAGCTTCCTTATGGTTGAGGATCATCAGGGCTTCTTTCCGATCCTTTCCCGCAGCTTCCTCGCCAAACCTGATCAATCGCTCGGTCTGCAAAATATCGTAGGTGTTCCCCTCCATTCTGGACGACGCCCAGCTGAGATCGACCAGAAGCTGTTCAAGGATCCGGCGCGCGTATGTTCCGGCCGGAATTGCGCCTCCCTGCGGACGGCCAGCCTCCAACAGTCTTTCGCGGTCAGGTGCAGACAGATACCAAGTCTTTCCCGGAACGTATGCATCGAGAAACTCCGGTCGATAGGACACAGGTGCTCGCCTGTTGTACGGCGTCGACAAATGCGCCCGGACGACCGCACCCCCGGCGATCCTGTATCCAGTGGCCCTACCCTTGCCAGATACCTCGAGGCGGCCTTCTTCCACCATGCGCTTCAAGAGGCGCCATACAGTGGTTTCGCTCACATCCCTTGCAACGCCCTTCCGGATGGCATCGCGTCCGGCACCCGGGTTCTCGCCGACAAAGTCGAGAATGTCTTGATCCGACAAGGCCATGAAACGATATCCCGCAAGTGTGAAACGATTAGGATATTGATACACCTACATTTTTCCTCGGCGCAAGTTTTCGTTTCACAGATTTTGCAACGATTCAGGCGTCAAGACGCAAAAGCCAACTTCATCAGGAAGACGAAACGATTATCACTGTCACTGTACCCTAATTAATCAGAATCTGTGGGTTCAGGGCATTTTGGGGCACTTTTGTACCCTTAATTACAATA
>NZ_JBXWQU010000036.1:0-65883 GCF_059612545.1 Ruegeria sp. SAZD011
AAACAACTGGCCAAGGACGGCCTCGATGTCGACGGGTTGTTCGCCGCGCGCCTCGCGATCATGAAACAACGCGAAGCCGCGGCCTCGGCGGTGAACGAAGACCTCGTTGGCACCAGTGTCCGCCTGCCTGGCTATGTTCTGCCCCTGGAATTCAAGGACCGCAAGGTCGTCGAGTTTCTTCTCGTGCCGACGGTGGGCGCCTGTATCCACACCCCGCCACCCCCCGCCAACCAGATCGTCCATGTGGTGTATCCCGAGGGCATCGAGGTTAGCGGTCTCTTCACCCCGGTATGGATCACCGGGACCATGGTCGCCCAGAGTTCGGTTCAGACGGTTGGCTATGTCGACGGACAGGCTCCGGTTTCTGTCAGCTATTCGATGCAGCCGCTGCTGGTCGAGGATTATAGTGGTTGAGGGTCTACTAGGCTCCGGGCGGTGAACACAAAAGGCAACTGGTTGTGGGGGGCCGACCTGTCCGCCTGGTGCTCCTTCAGGATACCAACGATCCGCGCTTCGCTGAAACGGCTTCTCTTCATCCTCAGTCTCCTCAGTTGGAGAACGGGCTACCCTCGAATCGAGGACATTTCAGGGGAGCAGGTCACCTACCTGCTGCCTCTCTTTATGAATGCGGGACCGGAACGGGGGCAGGTCAGGACACCAGTCCCTTCTTCCGAGGCAATCACGCGCGGTCCGGTGCAGTTTGTCAGGCCCTGGGGGGCTGCTCGGTGCGATGCCATATCGCGAATCTACCGGAACACAGCCCCTGACCGCATCAACGAGCTACCAGTATTAGGTATCGAGTTCCCGCACGACAATCGTCTCGGTTGCAAAGAGGGTACCGGCCCCTCAACGCGGGACGCATCGGATAAACTCTATCTTACAGGAGCTTGCGGGCCGTTTTCCGCGCCGGCTCACCAATCCCGGACCGCGTCGCGTCGAGTGTGACCAACCTGACAGAAGCAGGGGAGAGAACTGTGTTACGTTACGTCAGGGGTGGCTTGCCGTCACCTCGAGGGTGGAGGAAAGTAAGATGACCAAGATCAACACAATGGACAACGGTAGCGTGCCAGTTGACGAGGCTCTGATCGCGGAACTGGAGGCGTCATTGCGGGGTGGCGTTTCGAGGCCCGGGACCCCCGGCTATGAGAACGCCCGGACCATCTGGAACGCGATGGTTGACCGCAATCCGGGGCTGGTCATCCACGCGCGAGGGGCCAGCGATGTGCAGCATGCCGTGAAGTTTGCCCGCAAGCACGACCTCGTGATGTCCATACGGTCCGGCGGTCACCAGATTGCTGGTCATGCGGTTGTGGATGGCGCCTTGCTGCTTGATCTTTCCGGGATGACATCGGTCGGTGTCGATCCCCTTGCCAAGACCGCGCGCGTCGAACCCGGCGCCCTGCTGAGCGACGTCGACAAGGAAACTCAGGCCTATGGCCTGATCCTTCCGGTGGGGATCAACTCGACCACGGGGATTGCCGGTTTGACCTTGGGCGGCGGCTTTGGCTGGACGACGCGCAAGTTCGGCATGACCATCGACAACCTGTTGTCGGCCGAAGTTGTCACGGCAGATGGCGACATCATCACCTGTAGCAACAGCCATAATGCGGATCTCTTCTGGGCGTTGCGGGGGGGCGGCGGCAATTTCGGCGTTGTGACCGCCTTTCATTTCAGACTGCACGCGCTTGGACCCGAGGTGATGTCAGGGCTCATCGTGCACCCGATCTCGGAAGCAATCTCGCTCCTGAATGAACTGCCTGCGATCACGGATACCGCAGATGATGGGCTGACCATATGGACGGTGATGCGCAAGGCGCCCCCGCTGCCCTTCCTCCCCGAAGAGTGGCATGGCAAGGAGGTTCTGATTTTCGCGGCCTGTTATGCAGGGGATATGGCCGAAGGTGAAAAGGCGATGGCGGGCCTGCGTTCTCTGGGCAATCCGATCGTCGATGTCATCGGCCCGCATCCCTTTGTAGGTTGGCAGGCCGCGTTTGATCCGTTGCTGACCCCGGGCGAGCGGAACTATTGGAAAAGTCACGATTTCGCAAGTTTGTCACCCGAGGCGATCGAGGTACTGGTCGCTGCCATTGGCGATCTGCCGGACCCGCAATCCGAAGTGTTCATCGCGCATGTCGGTGGGGCGATGGCACGTGTCGCGCCGGGTGAAACGGCCTATCCGGAACGATCTGCGCATTTCATCATGAACGTGCATACCCGCTGGAGCACTGCGGACAAGGACGATTTCTGCATCGGCTGGGCGCGCAAGCTGTTCGACGACATGCGGCCCTATTCGACGGGCAGTGCCTATGTGAACTTCATGCCAGAGGACGAGGTCGACCGTGTCGACAACGTCTATGGCGCCAACATGCAACGATTGTCCGAGGTCAAGGCCAAGTACGACCCCGACAATTTCTTTCGCTGCAATCACAATATTCGTCCTTCGGAAAACGTCGAGGCAGCAGAATAGCCTGCCCCTTTCCAAGCTCGGCAACTCCGGACGCCGATGCTGCCGGGCTTTCCGGGATTTGGCGTCGACCCACGGGTCGGCGCCGCTTTGGTCCACCCCGGACGCAGAAGACGGGTGCGATCTGCCGGGGCCTCTCTCCGGCGGGCCTTATTTTTTGTCCTGGCGTGTCGGGTGCTGTTGCGGAGGAAACCTGTCGTCTTGATCGGGGATCAGTAAATCAGCATGGTATCTGGCATGGATCTTGAGATCGACAAATGGCTGACCGGTCTGGGCTTGAGCCAGTACATTGATGCGTTTCGCGAGAACGATGTCGACAGTAGGATCGTGCCGCTTCTGACCAACGATGATCTGAAGGAGCTGGGCGTCAGCCTGGGGCATCGAAAACTGATCCTTGCCGCGATCCAGGGACTGTCGAACACATCCGCGACCCCCAAGACCCCTTCTGCTGAGGCAGGAGGTGATACAGGCGCGAGCGAAACCGGGGTCTCAGGCAGCGGTGCCGACACCACCGACAAGCCGACCAGCGTGGCGGCTGCCGAGCGTCGGCACCTGACGGTACTCTTTACGGACCTCGTCGGCTCGACCGAGCTGACCAATCGCCTCGACCCTGAAGACATGCGCGCCCTGCTGCAACGATACCAGGACGCGGTCGCGGGAGCGGCCAGTCGATATGGCGGATATGTTGCCAAATATCTGGGCGACGGGTTGCTGATCTTCTTCGGATGGCCGCGTGCCTACGAAGACCATGCGGTACGCGCGATCAAGGCCGGTCTGGATGCGGTTCAGCGGGTGAGCGAACAGCACACCCCGGACGGGCAGCTCTTGTCCATTCGTATTGGCGTTGCCAGCGGCGAGGTCGTCGTTGGCGATACCATAGGCGAGAACACCTATGAGGAAGGCGCGATGACAGGGCCGACCCTGAACCTTGCCGCGCGCATACAGGAACACGCGCCCCCCAATACCATCGTCTTGCCCGAAGAGGGCACCGAGGCGTCTCTGCACCATATCTTCGAGTTCGAGCGGCTTGGCGAAAAGCATCTGAAGGGTTTCTCTTCACCGCGTGCCCTCTTGCAGGTCAAGGCCGAGCGCAATGCAGAGAGCCGGTTTCGCGCAGCCCATGGCGAAGACCTGTCCAGCATTCTCGTAGGGCGCACGCTTGAAACCGGGATACTCAAACAAGCATGGCAGCACGCGAAGGGTGGCAAGGGCGAAGTCGTCCTGCTCTCGGGTGAAGCCGGGATCGGCAAGTCGCGGATCACCGAAGATTTCCTGTCGGACAGCGCTATTCGCGAACAGGCCGATATCATCCGGCTGAACTGTTCTCCTTACCTGACCGGCAGTCCGTTCCATCCCGTTACCGAACGCATTTCACGGGACGCGGGTATCGCCCCCGACTTCGACGATGACCGGATACTGGAACATGTAAGTGCGATGCTGGAGGCAAGACCGGGACTGGATTGGCAAAAGGTGCTGCCGGTGTTCGCGGCGTTGGTGGCACCACGCAGCAAGGTCGCGCGGGATGTGCTGGCGATGTCGCCGCAAGAGCAACGGGACCTCACCATTCAGACACTGATCAACACGGTGAAGGTCCGGTCCAATGTGCGACCGGTCATCCTGTTTGTCGAGGATGCACATTGGATCGATGCCTCTACCAACGCGCTTCTTGATCGTTTCAAGGAGATTTGCTTTGACCTGCCCCTGATGATCCTGATCACGCATCGGCCGGAATGGTCCCTTGATCGGACCGAGGGCGACGCGCATGTCCAGACGCTCCAGTTGCGCCGGTTCGAAGCGGATCAGGTCGCGGAACTGGTTCGGAACGTCTCGGGGCGGGAACCCGACCGGGAACTGATCGAAATCATCATCGAAAAGACCGACGGTGTGCCGCTTTTTGTCGAGGAACTGACCCGCGCGATCGGGGCCTCTGGCGGCACCGGGAAGCTGTCTGTCCCGTCGTCGCTGAAGGGGGCGCTGATGGCGCGGCTGGATGCGGTTTCGCAGGATGCAAAACAGGTCGCCTTGGCCGGGTCGGTGATCGGTCGTGAATTCGAACCTGCGCTGCTGACCGCCTCGATGGACGACACGCAGATCGACATACCTGCCTGTCTTCAGGAATTGCGCAGATCGGGGCTGATCTTCGAAAGCGGCCACAGTCGCGGGAATTACGTGTTCCGACATGCTCTGATCCGCGATACCGCCTATCAGTCGATGCTTGCCGCGACCCGTCGGCAGCAGCATGCGCGGGTGGCCAAGGCATTGTCGCAATTGCGATATGCAGAGATCGAGCGCCAGCCGGAACTGGTCGCCCGCCATTTCACCGAAGCGGAAGACTGGCCGTCTGCCTTTGAACGGTGGCGATCCGCAACCGAACTGGCATTGGCCCGTTCGGCAAGCCGCGAGGCGATGTCGAACGCCAAAGAAACCCTGAAAGCGGCGCGGCACCTCGGCGGAGACGACACCGAAGAAGTCATCCGGGCAAAGATCCTGATCGGGCGCAGCTATGACAGCGCCGGTCACCTGCCCGATTGCATCGCGATCCTCGAAGAGGCCTGGAACACGTCGCGGGCGATCCGGCATCCCGAGCTTGCCGCCGACGCCGCGAACCACTTCGCAGATACGGCGATGATGGCCAGCGACAAGCATGACAAGGCGATCCTTTTCTGCAACCAGGCACTTCGGGACCTGCCGGAACAGGACGAAAGACGCCGTGTCGGGCTGATGAGCCAACTTGCCCGTGCCTATATGTTCACCGGAGATTTCGAGAAGAGTGGCACATTCGGACGCGAAGCCATGGAACTTGCCGCCCAACTTGGTGACCACAAGGCTCAGTTCTCGGTGATGATGGCGCGCTATGGTTCGCCCTTTGTCGCTCGCAGCAAGATCGAAAAGAACCATTGGCGCGACAACCTCAAGGCCATGCGCCGCGTCGCCGAGAAGCTGGGGAACATTGATCAAGGGCGCGACCGTACGCTGAGCTTGTTTGTGGGCGCCGAGATGGTGGACCGACAGTTGCTGGATCACTCGCTGGAATTGCTGACAGAGATCTCGGAGAAGGAAAATCACCTCCAACTCTATTGGGTGCAGGTGCATGCCCGCGCGATGGTCGCGATCCTGGATGGTGATTTCGAGTTGGCGGAGCGATATGCGAACGAGGCGGTGAAGATCGGTCGCCATACCCACGGCGAACATGTCGAAGGCGTCTTTGGCGTGCAGATGTTCACCATTCGCCGCGAACAAAGCCGGCTTCACGAAGTGGCGCCGGTCATGAAGCGCCTGATGTCGGAAAGACCGGAAGACACGACATGGCAACCCGGCTTCGGGGTCATCGCCGCTGAGCTGGGCTTCACGGATGCGGCAGAGCGCATTCTGAATGACCTCGCCCAAACCGGGTTCGAACTGCCGCATGATGCGATGTATTCGACAACTCTTGCGTATCTTGCGGATATTTGCGTGGCGGTCGGGCAGGAGGAGCATGCCCAGACCGTCTATGACAAGCTTTTGCCCTATGAACAGCTGACGATAACCGCGGGGGCGGCGACGGTTTGCGCCGGGGCCGCCGCGCGACGGCTGGGCAATCTTGCCGCGTTGATGGGCGACTGGAATGCTTCCGACCACATGTTCGAAACCGCCATAGATATCGATACCCGGATGAAGGCACCGCCGTGGATCGCGCACAGCAAGGCCGCCTATTCCGCGGCACTGCGGCGTCGCGGACGAAAAGAGGACATGAAGCGGGCCTTGCAACTAGAGGCGGAAGCGTTGGCAACAGCGCAAAAAATGGGTATGGTTTCCCTCAGGGGCAAGCTTGAAACCTCGGCGATATAAGACCGGATGCCCGTTTTTGGGAGGATTTGATGCCAAGATTCATTATTGAGAGGAATTTTGCCGAAAAGCTGGAAGTCGACGACGAGGCAAAGAAGCACATCAAGTCGATCAACGACGAAGAAGGCGTCGAATGGATCTTTTCGTTCCTGAGCGCAGACAAACGGAAAACCTATTGTCTCTACGAGGCTCCGGACGAGGAGAGCCTGCGCAAAGCGGCGGAAAGGTTGAGCATTCCTGCAGATGTAATCACGCCGGTCGACAGGCTCGACCCCGGTATCTTCGCCTGATCGTTGTCGCGATATCCGCGACATGTGGGAGCCGGGGCCATTTTCAGCCCGGTGCCAGGCATTGCGCGCCAGCAGATCCGGCATGAACCGTGCTGTCTGATTGTCCCCTCTATCCCGCCAGTGGCCGCTGAGCGCAATAACCCCGGCCTAGCCTGATCCGGGCTTTGTCTGAATCCATATCGTCTTTGTCTGAAGGTATTGTTCCAGCGCCTCGGTGCCGTTGTCCCGCGCCATCGACCCTGATTGTTTGTAGCCGCCGAACGGCGTCTTGATGTCTCCCTCGGAGAAACCATTGACCGATACCGTACCGCATGGAAGCGACCGGGCGAAATCTATCGCGCGGTCGATGTCGCGGGTAAAAACGGTGGCATGCAATCCGTAGTCGGTATCCCGTGCAATCGCCAACGCCTCTTCCGGCGTTGCGACAGGCATGATGCCCAGAACCGGACCGAAGATCTCGTCGCGTGCGATCTTCATGCCGGGCGACACGTTCCGGAACACGGTCGGTTCGATGAAATAGCCGGGTAGCTCACTGTTGCCGCCCATGATCTTGTCCGCGCCCTCGTCCACACCGCTCTGGATATAGGACAGTACCGTTTCCTTGTGATCCTTCGTGATCATCGAGCCGATATCCGTCGCTGGGTCCAGCGGATCCCCAAGGGTGAAGGACCGAACGCGCTCTACCATGCGGGCCGTGAACTCTTCTACCAGCGGGGCCGCGATCAACTGGCGCATGTTTGCCGAACAGTTCTGGCCGCCGTTCCAGAAGGCCGACATTGCCGCGTGTTCGATCAACTCGTCGTCGATTGCTGCATCTGCAAGCACGATGAAGGGGCTCTTGCCACCCATCTCCAGCCCCACGCCCTTGAGGTTGCTGTCGCCGGAATACCGCATGAACATGCGGCCCACCTCGGTCGAGCCGGTAAAGGAAACCGTGTCGATGTCGTTGTGCAGGCCGATTGCTGCCCCTGCGGTTTCGCCAAAACCCGGCACGATGTTGATGACGCCATCCGGCACCCCCACCTGCTGCATCAGTTCCGCAAGGCGGATTGCGGTCAGAGGTGTTTGTTCGGCGGGCTTGACCACGGCCGAGCAGCCGACCGCCAGCGCGGGCGCGATTTTCCAGGCTGCCATCACAAGCGGGAAGTTCCACGGCAGCACCGCCCCCGCGACACCAGCGGGTTCACGAGTGATCAGCGCCATGGCCCCCGGTCCGGTGGGAGCAATCTTGCCAAATGTCTTGTCGGCCAGTTCGGCGTACCACTGAAAGAACTTCGGCACCTCGCCACCGATTTCCGCCATGCAATCGTTGATGGTCTTGCCTGTATAAAGGCTTTCCAGAACCGCCAGTTCGTGGACGTGTTCGCGAACCAGTTGTGCGACCTTCAGCAGGACCTGTTTGCGTTCTTCGGGTTCTGCGCGCGACCAGGTGCCCGCGTCAAAAACACGCCGCGCCGCCACCACCGCGCGGTCGATATCGGCGGCCTTGCAATGCGCCACCTCCGCCAGAACCTGACCGGTCGCCGGGTTGGTGGTTTCGAATTTTCCACCATCCGCCGCGTCACAGAAGGTGCCATCGATGAAGGCCCGCCCGTTTGGTGTCAGTTTGCTGGCGATTGCCTGAAATTCGGCATGCGAAAGCGTCATCTGGGTCTCCGTCGGATCAGGTGCGCAGACTGCGCGCAAAAGTGCGAATGTCGTTCAGCAGCATCTCGGGCTCTTCCATCGCGGCGAAATGGCCGCCGCGCGGCATCTCGGTCCATTGGGTGATGTTGTAGATGCGCTCGGCATAGGACCGCGGCGGCCAGCGCAACATCTCGGCCGGAAAAACGGCGCAGCCAGTCGGCACCTCGACCCGCTTGCCCTCGGGCGACAGGATCCGCCCGCCTTCCTCGCGCCGTCCGTAATAGATCCATGAGGCGGTGTTGAACGACCGCGTCACGATATAGATCATGATGTTGGTGAGCAGTTCGTCCTTGCTGTGGGCGTCCTCGATGCGACCCAGGGCCACGTCAGACCAGTCGTGAAACTTCTCGACCAGCCAGGCCGCGATGCCCACTGGGCTGTCCATCATCGCATAGCTGAGCGTCTGGGGACGCGTTGCCTGTTGCGTGCGGTAGCCGTTCTGCATGATCTGATCGGCATCGAATTGTCGGGCCCAGGCGATTTCCTCGGGTGTCCGGGGGCCATCGGGGTGGCGCATGGTCAGAACATTGATGTGGATCGCCCGGCAGGCGGGGGCATGTTCATATCCAAGCCAGGAACAGATTGCGCCGCCCCAGTCTCCTCCCTGAGCAAGATAGCTGTCAAAGCCAAGCCTTTCGGTCATCAGTCGGTTGAGAACGCCGGCCATCCTGCGTGGACCATAGGGGCGCGGCGGGCGGCCGGAAAAGCCGAAGCCCGGCAGCGACGGGGCAACCACGGTAAACGCGTCGTCCACACTGCCACCAAAGCGTTCCGGATGCGCCAGCGGTTCGATCAGGTTCAGGAACTCGGCGACCGAGCCAGGCCAGCCATGGCTGATCATCAGGGGCATCGGGTTTTGGCCGCTTCCGACCTCATGAATGAAATGCAGGTCGATCCCGTCGACCTTGGTCTTGAATTGAGGAAAGGCGTTCAGCCGGGCCTCCTGCGCGCGCCAGTCGAACTCCTCGATCCAATAGTCGCAAAGCTCTTTCATGTAGTCGAGGTTGGTGCCGTAATCCCAACCCCCGTCATCGGGCATTTCGTGCCAGGGGTATTGCGCGACGCGAGATCGTATCTGCGCCAGCACCTCATCAGGAACATGGCATTCAAAGCTGCAAACCGACTTGTCAGTGTCCGAACGATCTTTCAAAACGGAGTCCCCGATCTTCCTGGCCATGAGCCAATCCCTCGCCAGTTAACTGGCTTGGTCGCGCTACGGCGAGAGACAGGTGACGAAATTCGAAGGGACAGATCGCGGTCGGCCTACAATAACTTCTTCACTTCGGCCGCGATGATTTCGACACCGGCGTCCAATTTAGACACCGGAACATAGGCAAAGCCGAGCCGGAAACTGCGGCGGTCATTCATGCTGAGATAATAGTCTTGTCCGCGGTCGACCAGCACGCCCCTGGACCGTAATCGCAGGGCAAGTTCGGAGGCGTCGAACCCTTGTGGCCCCGTCAACCAGAACGAGGTTCCACCCTTGGAATCGGTGCGGCGCAACATGTCCAGGTGCCGAGTGATCGCCCGGTTCATGGCGTGCCAGCGCTTGTTATAGCGCCGCTCGATATTGCGCAGATGGGAATCGTAATGGCCAAGCTGAAAGAACAGCGCCACGATCTCCTGCACGATGGTCGGCGGATGGCGCATCATGACGCCGCGCGCGATGCGGGCTTGGCGGATGATGTCCCGATGCGCCACGATGAAACCAAGACGAATGCCCGGCGACACGGTCTTGGACAGACTACCCACATAGATCACGCGCCCGGTCCGATCCATGGCCCGCATGGACGGTGAGGAGGCGGCGACATAGTTCATTTCCGCCTCGTAATCGTCCTCGATGATCATAAAGTCCTTGGCCACCGCGGCTTCCAATAGCGCCTCGCGCCGCTTCTGGCTCATTGTGACCATGGTGGGAAACTGGTGGCTTGGCGTGGTAAAAACCAACTGGCAGCCCGCGGGGATGGAGTCCGGGACGATGCCGTCGTCATCGACCTCCACACCGATCAACTCGCTTCCCGCTAGCCGAAAGGCGTTGCGGGCACCGAAGAACCCGGGGTCTTCGAGGGCAATCGGCTTGCCGGACCGGGCAAAGATGGTGCCCAGGATGTAGAGCGCGTTTTGCGATCCAAGGGTGATCAGGATCTCGTCGTCATCGGCATATATACCGCGTGTGTTCAGCAACCGCTGGCGCAACTGCTGGATCAGCCTTGGACTGTCGCTTTCGACGGAGTCGCTGGCCCAGACCGGCATCTGCTTGCGGCCAAGCGCCTGACGCGTGCATTCCCGCCAGCCATCGACCGGGAACAGGTCCGGGTCGATCTGGTTGTAGATGAAGGGGTAGGGATATTTGTGCCAGTCCAGCGGATTGACCACGGGCATCAGGTTGCCCGGTTGGAACGTCACCGGACAAGGCACCGCCTGACAGGCGTTCTGGTTTTCCCTGGACTGCGCCTTTTGCAGGGCCGCCGTCTGTGGAGCCACGAAATACCCGGAGCGGTCGCGCGACACCAAGAGTTCGAGGTCGACCAGCCGGTTATAGGCGGCGAACACCGTGTTGCGCGACACGCCCAGTTGTTCGGCCAGGTCCCGGCACGAAGGCAGAGGGCGGTCATGGGCAAGAGATTCAGACGTGATCGCGGCGCTGATCATCTCGCAAATCTGATCCCGCAGGCTCAGGGGCGAGTTCTCGGGCAGCTTCAGGAATTTTGGTGTCGCTGATGCCAATCGCCGTCCTTTCGCCCTGTCACCTTGATCGGTTCGAACCATAGAGCCTGCCGGGACAGCCTGTCAGGTCCTATCCGATCTGTCCCTTTCTTTCAGAGGATCTGTCACTTTCTTTGGGTCGAACCGCCGTGAAAGATGTGCCCAACAACAAAAACTTTCGACGGGAGCGACAATGATGAGACTGAAGACCCTAGGAAAGGTATTCTGCCTGGCCAGTGCCATGGCGCTGACGGCCGGAGGGGCCAGTGCCGAGAAGGTTCTGAAACTGGGAACCGTCGGTTTTATCGGCATGCCAATCGGTGATGCCATCGATCAAGCACTGATCCCGACACTGGCAGAGGTTTCGGGGGGCAAGCTGAAGATCGAACCGCATTACCGCAAGTCGCTTTGCAGCGAGCAGAGCTGCGGCGAGCAGGCCAATCAGGGCCTGTTGGCGCTGTGGACCAGTTCGACAGCGAATTTCGGCAACTTTGGCACCGCCCTGGCCATCTTCGACCTGCCGTATATCTTCAAGAGCATCGAGGACGCCGACCGTATCTCGTCGGAATGGCTGGCCGAACAGCAATGCCAGATTGCGGCCGACGAGGCGGGGCATATCTGCTTGACCGTCTATTCCTCTGGCGGTTTCCGGCAGCTCGGGAATGCCCATGGCCCGGTTCATGTGCCCGGTGACATGGAGGGCATCAAATGGCGCGTCACCAAGAGTCCGATCGAATACACGCTGGTCAAGAACTGGGGGGCGGTGCCGGTGCCCTATGATTGGGCGCAGCTGTACCAGGGGCTGCAAACCGGCGTCGTCTCGGGTCAGTATGTCGCTACACCCTGGCAGCACGTCGCCAAGCTGCACGAGGTCGCGCCCTATTTCACCGAGATCGGTGGGTCATGGTCGGGCAATCAGCTCTCCATCGACAAGCGCCAGTATGACGCGCTGACCGACGAAGAGAAGGGGTGGCTGCATACCGCAGCGAAAGCCTTTGGCCAGAAGGTGCAGGAACTCGACCGTGCCTGGGTCGAGGCGGGCGAGACCGAAATCAAGAAAACCGCCAAGGAATGGTATGTCCCGACGGAAGAGGAACTGACCCAGTGGCGCGCCGGGGCCATCGACGCCTGGCTGAACGCCAAGGGTACATATGATCCCGCCACCGCCCGCCGCGTTCTGGAAGAGCAGGGCATGACCGGCTTTATCGCGCAACTCGAGGAAGCCGGCGCACTCTAGGCGAACCGGCAGGACAAACAGGCAAAGATGGCGCGGAGACCCTTCGCGCCATCAATGTCCAGGGGTGGGTAGGAAAACCGGATGCAAAGCGTATTGCTTCTGATCATTTTGGTTGTGCTGATCATGCTGGGGGCGCCGGTCGGCTTTACCATGATCCTGATCCCCGTGGTCTATATCCTGATCACCGATGCCGCGCCGATGATCCTGATCCCCAGCCAGATGTTCAGCGCCATCGACTCGGTTCCCCTGACAGCGATCCCCTTCTTCATGCTGACGGGCGAGTTGATGACCTCGGCCACCATCACCGACCGGCTTGTGGATTTGAGCCAGCGGATCATCGGGCGAATGCGCGGCAGCATGGCCCAGGCCAATGTACTGGTCAGCATGTTCTTTGCCGGAATGAACGGTTCGGTCGTGGCCGACACGGCGACGGTCGGTTCGCTTCTGGTGCCGGGGATGAAGAAGGCGGGATACCCGCCCGAATTCGCCGCCGCCATCACCGCCGTCAGTTCGACCATCGGCGGTATCATCCCGCCCTCGATCATGATGATCGTGCTGGCCAATGCCGGTGGTATCTCGGTGGGCGCGCTGTTCGCGGGCGGGATCGTTCCGGGGCTGATGATCGGCGGGCTGCTGATGGTGATCAACTATATCATCGCGCGACAAAAGAACTTCGAACGCAGTGACGAGCCGTTCAGCCTGAAGGGCATCGCCATCGCCGGCTACAAATCCTCGTTTGCACTGTTGATCCCGCTGGTGCTGGTCGGTTCGGTCGTGTTCGGCATCGCCGGTGTTGTAGAAGCGGGTGCGTTGACGGCCACCATCGCGCTGTTCGTGGGGCTTTTCATCTATCGCACCATCACCTGGAGCAACTGCAAGAGCGCCTTTGTGCGTGCCTTTCGCAATTCGGCCATGGTGTTCATCATCATCGCCGCCTCTGGCCCGTTCAGCTGGCTGCTCACGTCACTGGGCGCCATCGGCCAGCTGGAACAGTGGTTGCTGGGCTATCCCTATAATCCGCTGGTCTTTGCGCTGGTGCTGGTCCTGTTCATCTGCCTTCTGGGCATGGTGATGGATTCGGCCGCCAACATCATCGTCGTGGGACCTGTTCTGGTCGATGTCATGGTCCAGGCTGGGTATCCCGATGTGCAGGCGGCGCTTGTCGTGGTGGTCGGGTTCCTGATCGGGTCCGTCACCCCGCCGGTGGGTGTTGCCTTCTTTACGGCCGGGGCCATCGCAGAGGTCCGGCTGGAAAAGGTTGCCATCGCAATGCTGCCCTATCTGGCAGCGCTGTTCGCGCTGCTGTTCGTGCTGATCGTGGTGCCGGGCTTTACCATGTATTTACCGCGCGCCCTGGGCTTTGCGGGTTGAGAAAGGAAGAGCCGATGATCGCCGCCATCCGTTTCGTCGACAGCGCCGTCAGAAAGGTTCTGACAGCCTTTTGCGCCGTTTTGCTTTTGGCCATGGTGGCCTTTACCGTCTACTCGGTCGTCATGCGCTATGTCTTCAAGGACCCACCGATCTGGGGAGACCTGCTGACGGTTCTCAGCAATATCTGGCTGGTCTTCTTTGCGCTTGCGCTGACCGTGCGTGACAAGGATCACATCGCGCTTGACCTGATCTACGACTGGTTGCCCGGCAAGGTCGCCTTTGCGATCCGGCAAATCTGGACCGGGATCATCTTCTGCCTTGGGCTTGTCATGATCATCTGGGGCATCGAGGCGGTACAGACAATGGGCGGAAAATATTGGGAAATGTGGTACTTCGCCTGGGAGGATGGCGGCATCGTCTTCAAACCCAATTACATGCCCAAGAAATATGCCGTCGCAATCGTGCCGATCTCGGGCGTTCTCGTCTGCGCGGCGGCAATCGCGTCGATCATCGAGGACAGCTTGCGTCTGCGACGCGGAACCTGAGCGCAGTTCAAGAAGCTGCACCTGGCCGACCAGCACAGCGCACCGCCTGTGACGGTCAGGCGCAACACCTGAATGCGGGGATGCTGTCAAAGTCAGGAGCCGCTGACGCAACGCAGTCGCGTTTTGTCCGATGATGCCGGGTCTAACGACGTTACCAGTTGCGGTCCGGACCCGTTGGGCCGCCCCCGGCTTTCTGACCTGTTCAGGGTGCCATCTCTTCTCGTTTCAGCATCAACTCTCGATATCCGAGGCTCGGGGTTGCCGCCTTTCGGCGGGCAATCCCGGATAATTTGAGACTGTGGGGTACGGCGCGTGATCTCCCGGTATGGTCTCGGCGGGGTGTCTTTCGCAGGCTTTGGCGATGCCGGCAGGGCCGGTCGACAGACAACTGGGAGGACGACATGACAACGAAGACATCCGCGGTGGCCTCCGCGATCCTCGCTGCCGGTGCCTTGTATGGGCAGGTGGTTGTGGCCGATCAGGACCCGATCATGATCGGGTTGCTGGTCACACAGGAAGGGACGTTTGCCAAAGCTGGCTCCGATGGCATTCGCGGATTCGAACTGGCCCTGCGTCAGGCGGATTCCATGGCCGGCGGGCGGGCGATCGAATGGGTGCTTGGGCCGACCGATGGCAAGCCAGACACCGCACTGCGCGCTGCCCGAAAACTGGTCGAAAGCGATGGTGTCGATCTGATCATCGGGCCGCTTTCGGGCTCGGAGGGGATCGCGATGCGCGACTATGCCAAGACCGTGCCGGACATCACCATCATCAACGGCGTGTCCTCGGCTATGGAGACGACCTTTGTCGATCCCGCCCCGAACTTCTTCCGCTTCAACATCCAGGGCGCGCAGGCGGGGTACGGCCTGGGAAGCTACGTGGTCAATGAAAAGGGCTGGACACGGGTTGCCACCGTGGCGGCGGACTATTCCTTTGGCTACACCAACTTCCTTGGCTTCGCGGCTGATTTCTGCCGGGCTGGTGGTGAAATCGCCGAACGGTTCTGGGTACCGCTGGGCAGTTCGGATTTCGGGTCGGTCATTGCCGCCATGCCTGACGATATCGACGCGATCTATCTTGGCGTCGGTGGGACCGATGCGATCAACTTCCTGAACCAGTACGAACAGGCCGGCGCAGAAACCAACCTGATCGGATCGTCGATCATTGCCGACCAGAGCGTGCTGACCGCCAAGGGCAGTGCCAAGGAGGCGCTGATCGGCACACCGGCGGCCGGATGGCAGGCCGCCGATTCCGATCTTCCCGAGTGGCAGGCGTTCGTTGCCGCTTATCAGGGAGCCTGGCCGGAGCACGAGCGCTTCCCGTCTCCGTCGCTCTTCGCCTCGCTCTATTACAACGCGACGGTGGCCACGTTGACCGCACTCGACCAGGTCGAGGGGGATCTGGGCGGCGGCCAGCAGGCTTTCCGCGAGGCTCTGGCGGCGGTCGAGCTCGACTCTCCGCTGGGCCATATCAAGCTGGATGAGAACCGGCAGGCAATCGGCTCGGTCTATATCTCTGAGGTCGTTGAAAACGAGGACGGCACTGGCCTGACATCGCGGATGGTCTCGCGCACCGACAACGTGAACGCCACCTTTGGCCTCTCGACCGAGGAATTCATGACGAAGGTGGGACTGCCGTCCCGCGACACGCCCGATTGCGACGCGCTGCGCGGGAACTAAGCCATCGTGAATTCATACACGGGCGGCGCAGACCGCCCGTGTCGACCCTTTTGCAAGGCTTGTCCGGGATGCAGATGCCGCCGATCCGACCGAGAATACACTTTCTTGACTCAGGTCTCGATGAGGTACTTCAGGCCGAGCTGGAGTTCTTGCGTGTCTTTCGACCGTTGATCGTCACGGATGTGACAGCCAGCGACCCGCGTCTTTTCGAGGAATGCCTTGAGGGCGCAAGCGCGGCGAGCGCTGATCCCGAAAAGGCAAGGCTGGCCGTCCACCGCATCGAGGCGCGGGCCAACATGGGCGATACGCGCGCCATCGCCCGCCGGTTGTTTACCGAAGGACGCGATGGAATTGTCGCATTTGGCGGACGTGACGCGATCGACAGCTGCAAATACGCCGCGCGGGACTTTGCGCGCGTGCGCCCAGAGTTGCGTCGCCGGCTCGAGGATGCCCCGTCGATTCCGCTGATCGTCGTTCCCACCACACCAGCGGACGGCGCCGGTTTGCGACCCGCGGTGCGGATCGGTGATTTCAACGGGCATTTCCAAAGCTGCCGAGACGAAGCCTTTGTACCTTCGGCGCTGATCTGCGATTCCAGGTCCTACAGCGATCTTGACGTCACCGATGCGATCTGCGCGGAATTCGACGTGGTCGTGCATTGCATTGAAACGCTGGCCAGATCCCGGTTGAGCCCTCCGGCCAAAAGCATGGCGATCGACGGTTTGCGGCGGGCCTGGCGACTTCTGAAGCGGCGGGCTGCGGGGGCTAACCCCTCCACCTCGGGAGAGGCGGTGTTTTCGGCAGCGGTGAATGGCGCCTTGGCCGAGGATGGCGGCCTGGGCGCCATCCATGCGCTGGCGCTGGCCATCGAAGAGGATCAGAGCGCACCACACCCGCATGGATATTTCCATGCAGCGGTTTTCAAACCGGTAATGGCCTTCAACGCGCCGGCGATGGACAGGATCATGCCGGATATCGAGGACGCGATGGAGTGTTCAGGCGGTGCCGCTGGGATCGTCGCAACGGTGTCGGAACTGGCCGCAAAGCTGGGGCTGCCGGTCGCGCTGGACGAGTTGGGTCTGGATCGTGCCGCCCGGGCACGGATCGCCTGTGCCGTTTCCGGCGATGTGGCCAACACCACCAATCCAAGGCGCGTGCGCAAGGCTGACTACAAGGCCATTCTGTGCGGGAGCGAGTGAGAAGTCTTTTATCAGAACCACGAATTTCTGGTATGGTTTCGCGGTTGCCGGACTGACGAGGGGGCGTCGCCTAGCTGGGAGGAGAAGGGATGAGCAAGGCTTTGGCTGCTTTTAGGGGCGACTATGGTCGGGTGTTTCTGTTTCAGCTCGACCGGGAGCTTGTCGTGCATGCCCATCGCGAGGGGCATCTTCTTTTTCACATCGACGGCGCACCTGCCGAGATGATCGTAGAGGATCGCGCCTATGACCTGAAATGCGGCAACGGGGTTGCCGTCAATCCATGGCAGCCGCATTTCTTTCGCCCCTGCATTCCGGGCGAGGAAACCATGGTCCTTGTCCTGTATATCGATCAGAAATGGTTTCTTCAGGCCAGCGGTCCCTTGTCACCATCGCTGCGTTATGGTCGTTCCGAGATCGAGGTGGACGATTTCCTGCGCACCGCGAAACACAGCATGGTTCGCGGGATGATGGACCCCAATACCGAAGCCGCCGTGCTGGAGGATATCTTCCGGCAGCTCGCTTGCGGCAGCTACGAGCAGAGCTGGCAGTGGACGCCAGAGGCTGACGGAGTTCCGGGGGGACAGTCCAGGATGATCGATTTCCGAATCCGGAAATCGATCCGGCTGCTCGCCGAGGTGCCGTTCGAGGAAACCTCTCTGGACGAGGTTGCCCGGACAGTCGGGCTTTCGCGTGCGCATTTCTATCGCATGTTCCGCGATCAAATAGGCGTTACGCCAAATGTCTACCTGAACGCGCTGCGGATGGAGAAAGCCATCGACCGGTTGTTGCTGTCCTCTGACACCGTGGCCGAGATCGGACATGACTTGGGCTTCTCCAGCCAGGCCAGTTTTACCCGCTTTTTCACGTCCAACGGTGTCCTGCCGCCCAGCGAGTACCGTCGCGCTGTGGTCTGCGAGATCGCCTGAGGTGCTTTTTGCGACCCCGTGCGCAGTCGTGAGACTGCCGGGTATGCCCACAAGCAGGTACGTTTCCTATCCTTCCTGACAACACGCGCGGGCACATCTGAACCCGCGCATCGGGGAGGATGTCATGAGCGAGTTTGCTCGGAAACAACCGGTCTGGACGGGCCTGGCCGTTCTGGTCGTGCTTTTTGCGATATGGGCAATTTTTGCGCCCTGGCCCGAAGGGTTCGAGGACATATTTGGCCGAAAGAAAGTATTCCTGAACGCCTTGTTCAGCGGCATCACGCTGGGCGCCCTGTACTTCCTGGTCGCATCGGGGTTCACGCTGATATTCGGACTGATGCGCAACGTCAATCTCGCGCATGGCTCGCTGTACCTGCTCGGGGGCTACGTCGGCTATGAGTTCGCGGAATGGACGGGGCTGTGGCTGTTGTCCTTCGTCGTGGTGTTTGTTGTCGTCGGCTGTGTCGGCATTGCCATGCAGTATCTGGTATTCCGCCGGCTCGAAGGGCAGGACCTGCGCCAGACGCTGGTGACCATCGGCATTTCGGTTGTTGCGGCCGATATCATGCTGTGGATCTGGGGCGGACAATCCTATCAGGTCCTGTCGCCGGACTGGTTGAGTGGCCCGATGCAACTGCCGCTCGTCACCGGATACAACCGCGAGGGCGCGCTGGTCTATCTGAAATACCCCAAGGTTCGACTGGCGATCCTGGTGGCTGCGATTGCCATCGGCGTCGGTATCTGGCTGGCCCTGAACCGTACCCGTGTGGGCATGGTGATCCGCGCGGGCGTTGATGATCGTGACATCCTGGGCGCGATGGGCGTGCCGATCGGGCCGGTCTTTCTGGGGGTATTCGCGTTTGGCGCCGGGCTTGCCGGGGTGGCGGGGATCGTCGGTGGTACCTTTCAATCCATCGCGCCCGGAGAGGACACGCGCTTTCTCATGGCCTCGCTGGTCGTGGTGATCGTGGGCGGCATGGGGTCGGTGCAGGGGGCGGCCATCGGCGCGTTGCTGATCGGCTTGGCCGAACAGTTGGGCTCGGTCTACATGCCAACCTATGCGGTGGTGCTGACCTTCCTGATCATGGCGGCTGTACTGGCTTTCCGCCCGCAGGGCCTGATGGGGCGGAGGGGCTGAGCGATGTCATCGAACCTTCGTCCGGATACCCTGGCCAATCCGCAAGCGCCGCGTTGGTGGCTGTGGATTGTCGACCGCGTCGCGGCCGTTCCTGGCCGGTCCTGGGCGGTGCTGCTGATCCTGCTGGTGATGCCACTGGTCGCCAATGATTTCTTCCTGTTCCAGATATTTGGCTGGAGTTTCATCCTGGGCATCGTGGCGCTGTCGCTGATGTTCCTTGCGGGCTATGGCGGCATGGTCAGCCTGATCCAGATGTCGGTGGCCGGGCTTGCGGGTTACATGGTGGCGTTGTTCGGCGAAAGCGGCACCGCAATCAGCCTCGGCCTGCCATGGTGGTTCGTGCTGCCGGTGGCGATCGCAATCGCGACGCTGTTCGGCGCGCTGGTGGGGCTGTTGGCGGTTCGGACCGAGGGCATCTACACCATCATGATCACGCTCGCGATGGCCTCGGCCTTCTACTATTTCACCCGCCAGAACTATACGATCTTCAACGGGTATACCGGTTTCAACCTGGTTCTGCCGCCGGCGCTGTTCGGGGTGGATTGGCGTCAACCTGTCGCCTTCTACTACCTGACCCTTGGCATCGCCGGGCTTTGCTACCTGCTGGTGGCATATGTCTCCCGCGCACCGTTTGGGCTGGCCCTCCAAGGGGTCCGTGACAACCCCCGTCGCATGGCGGCGCTGGGCTTCAATGTCACCGCGCATCGGGTGGCGGCCTATGCGTTCGCGTCAGTTCTGGCCTCGATCGGAGGCATTCTGCTGGTCTGGCAGAATGCCCAGATCGCGCCGGGCACGGCAGGGATCCATGCAACCTTCGACATCCTGATCATCGCCGTGATCGGCGGGCTCAGCCGGCCCAGCGGTCCATTCCTGGGGGCGTTTCTGTTCGTGCTTCTGGCGACTTTCGCGCCCGATCTGCTGCGCGCCATCGGCGCTTCGGGCGAACGCTACAAGATGCTGATCGGCGCGATCTTCCTGATCGTGGTGTTCGCCTCGCCGGATGGAATTCTGGGCCTTTGGGAGCGGTGGAGAGCGCGGATGGCCCGTGACGACATGATGCGCGGCCAGGGGGGGCGAAACAATGAGTGAAACCGGATTGGAACAAGCTGCGGTCGCGGTCAGCAACACAGCTTCGGCCCATGCGCTTGAGTTGAGTGGAGTGTCCAAACTCTTCGGTGCGCTGGCCGCTCTTAGTGAGATCGACCTGGCGATAAAGCCCGGGGAACGCCGGGCCGTTCTGGGGTCGAACGGGGCGGGCAAGACCACGCTGTTCAACTGCATCACCGGAGATTTCCTGCCGAGCAGCGGCCGGATCCGCATGTTCGGCGAGGATGTCACCCAGTTTCCGGCGCAGGAGCGTATCCGCCGGGGATTGCGGAGAACCTATCAGATATCGCTTCTCTTTAACGGGTTGACCGTTAGGGACAATGTTTATCTTGCGTGCCGGGGTGTATCGCGGGGGCGGTATTCGTTCTTGCGGCCAAGGGCAGATGACAGCCTGATGCAAGCCACCGAGGACCTGATTGCCGCGGTGCATTTGAGCGATCTGATCGATACGCCGGTTGCTGTCCTGGCCTATGGCCAGCAGCGTCAGTTGGAGATCGCACTGGCGCTTGCAGGTGCGCCGCGGCTGATCCTGTTCGATGAACCGGCGGCCGGCCTTTCACCGACCGAACGGCGGGATCTGGTCGACATTCTAACCGGCCTGCCGAGGCATATCGGATTCGTCATCATCGAGCATGACATGGACGTGGCGCTGCGCGTGGCCGAGCGGGTCACGATGATGCACAACGGGCGCATCTTCAAGGAAGGGTTGCCCGAAGAGATTGAGAACGATCCCGAGGTACAGGCGCTCTATCTTGGAGGTGGCCATGAGTGACGGACGCAAAGCATCGGCGCCCGCTCTCGAGATCAAGGGACTCAACGTATATTACGGCGCCAGCCACGCCTTGCAGGGCGTGGACCTGGGCCTGAATGGCGGAGTGCTGTCCGTTGTCGGGCGCAACGGCATGGGCAAGACGACCCTTTGCAAGGCGATCATGGGTCTGGAACCCGCCAGTTCGGGTACGATCAGTTTCGGCGGGCAGGTCCTCAATGGCAAGTCACCGGCGGAAATCGCGCGCATGGGGGTCGGTTATGTGCCGCAAGGGCGTAGGCTGTGGCGGTCACTGACGGTGGACGAGCATCTGCGCCTCGTGGCGCGAAGCGGTGGCGCCTGGACCATCGAACGGATCTACGACAGTTTCCCGCGCCTCGCCGAGCGCAAGTCGAATGGTGGCGCACAGCTTTCGGGCGGGGAACAGCAGATGCTGGCAATCGGGCGGGCGTTGTTGCTCAACCCAAGGCTTCTGGTCATGGACGAGCCGACCGAGGGGCTGGCGCCGGTCATCGTCTCGCATGTCGAGGACATGCTGCTGAAGCTCGCCGCCGAGGGTGATATCGACGTTCTGGTAATCGAGCAGAACATCGGCGTAGCCACCAGCGTGGCCGAGACCGTGGCAGTCATGGTCAATGGGCGGGTCAGCCGGATCGTTCCCTCGCGTGATCTGGCGGCCGACCGCGACCTTCAACAACGTCTTCTGGGCGTCGGTCAACATGCCCATGACGAGGATTCGGATGCCGAACCGACCCAAAGCGATATGCAGGTCGGCTCGCTGATCCAGCAATACCAGGCAGCAAGCCATCCGATCCCGCAGATCACACGGTGGTCCTCGATCGAGGGGGCGGGCAACAAGCCCATCGCCCGTGGCACCGAACCCGACCAGCCGGGCATTCTCGTGCTGGGTGCGATGAGCCGGACCGCCACCGAAATACGGACGACCCGCGCGCTGTTGCGGGACGCGGGACACAAGGTCACCACGGTCGATATATCTACAGCGGCCGACCCGGCGTCGTTGGCGGATGTCCCCGCCCATCAGCTTGCGGCCTGGCATCCAAGGGGTGCCGCCGGCATCCATGACGGGGTGACACCCGACCCACGACTTGGCGTCGCCGAGGCGCTGGAGCGTTTCCTGACAGCCCGGCCCGGCGTCGAAGGTGTTCTTGCCATTCTCGACCTTGGCGAGGCGGCGATCATCGTGCCCCGGATCATCGCGACGCTTGGACAGGTGCCGGTTCTGGTGGTCGCACCGGCGGCGTCGAGCGATCTTTTGACCATGGTAACCGGCGGTCGGTTGCTGGTGTTTCCGGCCGATGGCGACGCGGGTCTCACACGCGCGGTTCGCGCCGGAGCCCAGGCCATGGCGGAACTGCTCGCCCCCGTCGTCGCAGGAGACCTTGGGGCGCGCGTGGCTGGCCATGTCGCGCTGATTTCGGGCTTGGCGGGCGGAGCGCGTGCCGCGTCCGTTACGGCGATGCTGGGGCTTAATCACCGCTGTGTCACCTACGCGCCGACACGGGCGGGGGTGGACGAACTCAAACTTGCCATCGCGTCTGGTGTTGTAAAAGCGGTCATCGATCTGGATCAGTCCGATATCGCAGCGCAGATGCTCGGCGGCGTGATTGACACGGTTCCTGACCGGATCGAGGAGCTTTGCACCGCAGATTGCCCATATGTTTCGGTCCTCGGTGGTGGCGACCTGATCTATGCGCATCGGTCGGATGGACCGGGCATATCGATCCGCAAGTCGGTCCGGGCCGAGGCCGAAACCGTCGGGCGGAGCTATGCTGCTGCGCTGAATGCGAGCACCGGCAGGATTACGGTGATTGTACCGGCAGCCCCGCAAGGCAGCCCCGCATTCTGGACAGGCGACGCGTTTGTCTCGGTTTTCGAGGAAAGCGGGCAGCGCAAGCTTGTGCGTTCACCCGGCGCCGCGTCGAGCAGCGAGACAATGCAGTATCTGGCCCGCGCCCTTGACGAGAGGCTGAAGGGTGACACGCCGGGCCGCCGATCCGCGGTCGCCTCCGTCTATGGGGCAAGCGCGCCATGAGCCCGATCATCACCACAAAACAAGACAATGCCGGGGCGGCGACACCGCCCGTACCTCCAGGGAGGATATGAAATGGAAGCCGGACAAATCATCGCTCAGCTAATCCTATGGCTGATCGTTGCGGTCATCGTGATCGCCATCATCTACTGGGTCATGCACTGGCTCTATCGCCGCTCGACCAAGGAAACCGCCTTTGTGCGCACGGGTTTCCTGGGTGAAAAGGTGGTTGTGGATGGTGGTGCCTTCGTCTGGCCGATCATCCACGACATCACGCCCGTCAACATGAACACGCTGGCGCTGCGCATCAGCCGCACCCGGGAAGCGGCGGTGATCTCGCATGATCACGTCCGGGTCGATGTCGAGGCGGACTTCTTTGTCCGTGTTGCGCCGGATCGCGAGTCGGTATCCATCGCGGCAAGCCGGCTGGGTCGCAGAACGCTGAACCGCGAAGAGGTTCAGGGGCTTCTGGAGGGCAAGTTCGAAAGTGCGCTGCGTTCTGTCGTGGCCGAGCTTGATCTGGTCACTTTGCAGGAACAGCGCCATACCGTCGTCAAACGGATCAAGGAAACCGTGCAAGAGGACTTGCGGTTCAACGGGCTTGAGCTGGAAACGGTGGCCATCCTGGACATCGACCAAGCAGGGCTCGAGTTCTTCAATCCCTCCAACAGGTTCGATGCCGAGGGCATGACCGCACTGATCCGCGATATCGAGGAAAAGCGCAGGTTGCGCAACGACATCGAGCAAAGCGCGATGATCCAGATCCGCAACCGCAACCTGGCGGCTGAACGCGAGGCCTTGAATATCGACCGCGAAAGCGAGCACGCGCGGCTGGAACAGGAGCGCGAGATAGAGCTGCGCCGCGCCCTGCAACAGGCCGAGATTGCCCGTGAGCGCGCCGAGCGCGAAACCGAGGCCGAGAATGCCCGGATTGCCGCCCGAGAGGCGACCGAGACGGCCCGGATCGCGACCGAACGCGCCATCCGCAGCCAAGAGATCGACCGGAACCGGCAGATCGACGCGGCCGAAATCGAGGCCCGCGAAGCGACCGAACAGGCGCGACTTGCACAGGACCGCAGCCTGACAGCGTCGCGGATTGCCCACGAGCAAGAGATCAAGGCGCTGGAAATCGCGCGCAGCGAAGCGCTGGAAGCCGCTGAAATCGCCGCGCAGGAAGCGACTGAAAGGCAACGCATCGCCCAGCAGGCCAAGATCAGCGAAATACGGATTAGCGAGGACCAGCGCGTGCGCGCGCTGGAAATCGAACGCAAGCGCCTGGTCGAAGAGGCCGAGATTGCCGCCAACAAGGCCGTCGAGGCGGAACGCATCGCGCAGCGCAAGGCGATAGATGCCGCGCGGATCGAGGCGGACAGCGAAACCCGCAGCAACGAGATCGCGCGCAACCGCGCGGTGGACGAGGCGCGCATTGCTGCCGACGAGGCGCTGGACGCGGCCCGTATCGCACAACGCAAGGCGGTCGAAGCCAAGCGAATTGCGGTCGAAGAAGAGTTGCGAACCCGCGAGATCGAGCGTGAGCAGGCCAATGAACAGGCTGCGCTGATGATGCGCAAGGCGATAGAGGCGGAGCGCATTGCCGTTGAAAAGGCAGTGAAAGCCGAACGGATCCTGGCCACCGCCGAGACCGATCATATGCAAATCGAGCGGAACAAGGCAATCGACGCAGCGCGGGTCGCCGCCGAAGAGGCGCTCGAAGCGGCGCGTATTGCGCAAGCTGCGGAACTGGCCGCACGCCGCATTTCGACCGAAGAGGCAACCCGGACCCGCGAGATCGCCCGAGACGAGACCCTGGATAGCGCCGTCATCGCGCAGCGCGAAACGGTCGAGCGCAAGCGGATCGCCACGGAACTGGCACTGGAACAGGAGCGTATCGCCAGCCAGCAGGAGCGCGAGATCACCAACATCCGCAGCCGCGAAGAGGTCGAGACCGCCGAGATCGTCCGCGAGGTGGAACTGTCGGCCAAGCGCAGCGCCAAGGCCGAAGCCGATGCAAAATGGCGCCGTGCCGAAGTCTCGGCCCGCTCTGTCGTGGAATCGGCCGAGGTCGAACGCGAAAAGACATTGGAGGCCGCGCGGCTGGAACGGCGGCGGGCGCTGGAACAGCTGGAGATCGCTCGTCATCAATCTTTGCGCGAAGCCGAGATTGCAAGCCACGAAGAGATCGAGCGCGCGCGCATCGCGTCGGAACGTGGCCTGGACGAGGCGCGCATTGGTCACGAAACCGAACGCCGGCAACTGGAAATCGGTCGCGAGAAGGCCGTCGAAGCGGCCAATATGGAAAAGGCCATCATCCTGTTCCAGAAATCGCTTGAGGAATCCGCCGCCCGCGCCGAGGCAGAACTGGCCAAGGCCCGTGCCGTCGAGGCATCCGAACAGGTGCTGACCGCCCGGGAAACCGAAGCCGCCCGCCGTAAGAGCAGCATCGACGTTCTCATGGCGGAAAAGGCCGCTCAGGAGGCCCGGCTGGCAGCCGAAGCGGCCAAGATCCGCAGCGCCGTCGAGGCCGAAGCTCAACGCCTGATGAACGAGGCCGAGAATGTCCTGAGCGACCCGGCGCGGATGTCCCTGTTCCGTCGCAAGCTGCTTGAACATGTCGAGGGTATCGTTGCCGCTTCGGTCAAGCCAATGGAAAAGATCAATGATATCAGGATTATGCAGCTGGATGGCATCGGGGCGAACGGCGCCGGCACCGGCAACAGCGGCAGCCCGACCGATGAAGTGATCAATTCGGCTCTGCGCTATCGGGTGCAGGCGCCGCTGGTCGACAGCCTGCTGGCCGATATCGGCATCGACGGCGCCAATATCGCACGTCAGGGCGGGCTTCTGCGCGAGGCCTCGGACCTGAACCGCATCGTGCAGGACGAACGTCGGGAGGCGAAGACGAACAAAGACTCGGGTGACGCCCGGAAGGGCAAGGAATAATCATGCCACGGGTCTTTTATTCGGCGATCCTCAAGGCGCCATCGGACCGTATCTGGCAGGTCTTGCGCGACTTTGGCGGATTGCATCGGTGGCTGCCCGGCGTCGTCCAATGCGCGGTCGAGGATGGCTGCCGGGGCGATCAGGTCGGTGCGGTCCGGCAACTGGTCGTCCGCGACGGTGGCGCGTTTCGTGAACAGCTTGTCGCGCTGTCGGATTACGATCTTACGCTGGCCTACACGATCCTCGAAGCGCCTTTCGCGCTGACGGATCACCTTGCCGAGTTGAGGGTGATCCCCGTAACCGAGGGTGGCGGAAGCTTCGTCGGCTGGTCGGCAGAGTTTAACTGTCCAACGACCAGCCATGACAAAACCAGCCGGTTCATGGTTGACGAGGTGTTCCGGCCCGGTCTGACCGCATTGGAGCGGGGGCTGACAACATGATCCGGGTGATCCGTTCCGCCGCCTATCCGGCTCCGGCCGATCAGGTCTGGCAAATGTTGTGTTCTCTGGGCGATCTGGCGCTTTGGCATCCCGCTGTCCAGTCCAGCCGCTCGGTGGACGCGCCGCGTGCCCGCGTGGGTGCCATCCGCCATGTCGCGACGCGAGACGGGCTGAGCATGGAAGAAGAACTGATCGCTTTCGCGGAGCGTGATCGTCGCCTGGAAATACTGACCCGGACTGCCCCGGTCCCGCTGTCGCTGATGTGGCAGGCTTTGACGGTCTTCGGAGTGACGGCGACCGACGGCGCGGTTCTGCGCTGGGAACTTCGGGCGGACGGGGCGCCGGACTGGTCGGACCGGATCCGGGTCTGGTTCGGCGATGGATACATTCCCGCCGGACTGCATGGTCTGGCCGCCCATCTCTCGGTTCAACACGACAAACCGATCAACTGACATACGAACGATCCATCAAGGAGGACTACCAATGGCGTTGGAAATCAAGGTTCTGGACTATGGCGATATCGAGCTTGAATCGAGCTTCCTGGTGCTCGGTCACGAGTGCGGCCGGGTCAAGCGGGTGCCGGTCTACGGCTTCCTGATCCTGGGTGGCAGCCACCCGGTGCTGGTTGATACCGGCTATCGCGACAATGCGATCATGGAGTCGCTGGGCATGCGCGGCTTGCAGTTTCACGAGAACATGATCGAGAACCAGCTGGCCAAGCATGGTCTGAAACCCGGCGATATTCGCTATATCTGCCACACCCATCTGCATATCGATCACGCAGGCAAGGACGACAAGTTCCCGATGAACACGACGGTCGTGGTGAACCGGCGCGAGATGGAATGTTCGGTCTCGGGGTTGATGCACCCGCAATACCCGATGCCGGACATTCAGCACCTCGTGGAACGTATTCACACCCCCGGTGCGTTGCGGTTCGAGGACCTGGAACTGACCGGCGAGATCGAACTGATCCCTGGCGTGACGCTTGAGGCGGCGAATGCCCATACCGAAGGGTCGATGAATGTGCATGTGCAGACCGCCGAGGGTCGTGCCACGATTTGCGGCGACGTGATCTATGACATCAACACCCAGATCGTCGAGCCCTACCGCCAGACGCAGGATCACGAACCGCAGGTGACCGGCAACCATGCCGGGAGCAAGCGGGCCGAGAAGGCGGCGATCAAGAAGCTGCTGAACAGTTCGGATTTCCTGCTGATGGTACATGACAAGCCAGCCAAGGTGGTCGGCAAACAGATCGCCGGGCGTCTGGACATGCAGGTGCCGGGGCCGGTGGTTTCGAGCCTGCCCAAACGCAACTGGTTCCCGGTCTAAACCGTGGCCCTGCGCGATGACCAGATCGGTGGCCAGCTGATCGGCAGTGGCTGGCTTGCCGGACAGGGCGAGGAGTTCCTGTCTGAACCGGCCAGCGGCGCAGCGCGTCGATTCACCTCTGCGACCTCCGCAGAGGTGGACGGGGCGGCGCGTGCCGCAGAGGACGCATTTGCCGCGTTCGCAGCCACGACCGCGCAGCACCGCGCGCGGTTTCTTGACCGGATCGCCGCCGAGATGAGGGCGCGAGAAGAACGGATCACTGTGATCGCATGCGCGGAAACGGGCCTTCCCGAGGCCCGGATCAGGGCCGAGTTCGCACGCACCACCGGCCAGCTGCGCCTGTTTGCGCAGCATGTTCTGACGCGTGGCTGGCTGGACGAGCGGCACGATCCGGGCTTGCCAACGCGCAACCCGCCTCGCCCCGACCTGCGGTTGATCCAGCGCCCGGTGGGCCCGGTCGCGGTATTCGCGGCGTCGAATTTCCCGCTGGCCTTTTCGGTCGCGGGCGGGGATACGGCCAGTGCTCTGGCCGTCGGGTGCCCGGTGATCGTCAAGGCCCACCAGGCCCATCCGGCGACATCGGAAATTGTCGCCGACGCGGTCGACACCGCCCGCAAGGCCGAGCGACTGCCGCCGGGTACCTTTGCCCTGTTGCAAAGCGCGACGCGTATGACCGGTACGGCGCTCGTCACGCATCCTTTGGTGCGGGCCGTGGGCTTTACCGGTTCGACCGCCGGGGGACGAGCGTTGTTCGATCTTTGTGCGGCGCGCCCGGAGCCCATCCCGTTCTACGGTGAATTGGGATCGGTCAACCCGCTGTTCGTGCTGCGCGGGGCGGGGCTGCGCCGTGGTGCCGAGATCGCGCGCGCTTGGGCCGCATCCCTGACGCAAGGTGCAGGCCAGTTCTGCACCAAGCCTGGTCTCGTGATCTTGCCGGCAGGCGAGATTGCCGAACGGTTCCTGCAAACCGCCGTCGAGGCACTGGCTGAGACACCGTCGCAGTGCATGCTGAGCGATACGATCGCCCAAGGCTTCCGCGTCAGCATTGCCCGGCTCGAAGAGAAATCGGGCGTTGTCACGGGCCATAACACGGTTGCCAAAGAAGGGCGGGATATGGGGCCGGTATTGCTGCGTACGAAGGCCGATGCCTTTTTGGCCGATGTGGAGATGGCCGAAGAGGCGTTCGGGCCGGGTGGGCTTGCAATCACCGTTGCCGATCCTGAGGAAGCCGTGGCTCTGGCCCGGTCGCTCTCGGGCCAACTGACGGCAACGGTTCATGGCGATCCGGAGGACCAGGCCGAGGCGCGTGCGCTGTTCGGCATCCTGGAGCGCAAGGCCGGGCGACTGATCTGGAACGGATTTCCGACCGGTGTCGAGGTTGCCGATGCGATGGTTCACGGCGGGCCCTTCCCGGCCTCGACGAATTTCGGACATACGTCCGTCGGAACGCTGTCGATCCGGCGCTGGCTGCGGCCCGTCTGTTATCAGGATATCCCGTCCGGGCTGACCCCGGTTCGGTGACACGGCCGCCCCGATCGGTGCCGCGAAAACGGGTCAGAGCCCGTCCTGATCCAGCAGATGGCGACCCTCGCGGTCTTCGACCTCGATCACCCAAAGATCGGGGTCGAAGCCACGCTGACGGGTGATCGCTGCATCGACCTCGAACTCCGGCCCGCTGGTCAGAACTGCCCAGGATCGCGCGCCGCTCATCAGATCGTATTCGCGGTGATAGGCCACCGCCTGCCCGTCAAGCGTGTTAAGCTTCACCAGAACTGCGCCGGCTGTGTCGTCGCCATGCGACATGACATAGGCGGGGATATTCATCAGGCGCAGGCGTGCCAGATAGGCATGTACCCAGAAATCCGCCGTCAGCCTCGCCATGCACAGTCCCCTCGGTGGCGTGCGAGATTTTTCGACGAAAAATCTCGGCCCGTTCCGCTCAGTTGCCGTCCTTGAAATCGAGACCCATCTCGGAATAGCGCTCGGCTTCTTCCAGCCAGTTGGGCCGCACCTTGACCTGAAGGAAGAGGTGGATCTTGCGGTCCAGGAACTCTTCCAGCTCGGCCCGTGCCGCCTGTCCCACTGCCTTGACGGTTTCGCCGCGCTTGCCCAGCACGATACCCTTGTGACCGTCGCGCATGACATAGATCACCTGGTCGATCCGGGCCGAGCCGTCCTTGCGCTCTTCCCAGTTCTCTGTCTCGACGGTCAGTTGATAGGGCAGTTCCTGATGCAGGCGCAGGGTCAGTTTCTCGCGGGTGATCTCGGCTGCGATCATCCGCATAGGCAGATCAGCGATCTGATCCTCGGGATAGAGCCAGGGGCTTTCGGGCAGTTCGGCCGCCAGCCATTTGCGCAGGTCGTCGACCCCGTGGCCACGCTCGGCCGAAATCATGAAAGTGCGGGCAAACCCGAACCGCGCGTTCAGCGCCTCGGACAGGCCCAGCAGTTTTTCTGCGGGCACCCGGTCGATCTTGTTGATGGCCAGCGCCACGGTACGGCCCTTGGCGATCTCGGTCAGCCCTTCGAGGATACGTTCGACCCCTTCGGTGATACCGCGATGGGCCTCGACCATCAGCACCACGATATCGGCATCCGCAGCGCCACCCCAGGCGGCGGCAACCATGGCGCGGTCAAGCCGCCGGCGCGGCTGGAACAGGCCCGGCGTGTCGACAAAGACGATCTGTGCATCGCCCTCCATCGCGACGCCACGAATGCGCGTGCGGGTGGTCTGGACCTTGTGGGTGACGATCGACACCTTGGCCCCGACCATGCGGTTCAACAGGGTCGATTTGCCCGCGTTGGGCTCTCCGATCAGGGCGACAAATCCGGCGCGTGTGGTCATGGGCGGGTCCTGGTTGCAAGTCGCATCCTCTACAGGGTTTTGCGCGCGCTCGCCAGAGGGCAAATGCCCTTTAGCGACCAGAGGGCGCATTGCGGGCGGTGCCGTCCCATGTCAGCCTGTGTCTCAGGTCCAGCCAACTGACAGCCCGGCCTCTTTCCCAATTGCAGAAATGAGGTGTCGCATGTTTCGTCGCGATCTGTTGTTTGGAGGCGCCGCCCTGTTGGGGGCCGCCGGCTTGGCGCATCTGGGATCCGCCATGGCCCCACACGGGGTGCAGGAGTTGGTGGTTCAGCAAGCGACCTACCAGCTGCGCCACCAGCGGACGGCGGGCATGGTCAGCCTGTCGTCCGATGCGCCGCCGCCGGTTCTGTACGGGCGGCAGGGGCAAGAGATGCGGTTCACTGTCCGCAACACGCTGGATGAGTACACCGCGATGCATTGGCACGGGCTGAGGATCGCCAACGCGATGGACGGGGTACCCTATCTGACCCAGATGCCGATCGGCCCGGACGAGAGGTTCGCCTATGCCTTCACCCCGCCCGATGCGGGCACCTATTGGTATCACCCGCATTGCATGACCATGGAGCAGATGGCCTATGGCCTGACCGGGGTGATGGTGATCGCCGAGGCCGAGGATCCGGGGTTTGACAGTGAAGAGGTCATAAATCTGCGCGATTTCCGGCTGGACGCGGCGGATGCCTTCCTGCCGGCCTTTACCGCGCGGGGCGCAGCGCGGGGCGGTACCATGGGCAATGTGCAGACCGCCAACTGGCGGCAGGGGCCTGTCTATGATCACAGCGCCGGGTCTTTGGTGCGGCTGCGGGTGGTCAATACCGACACGACGCGGATCTACAAGCTCTATCTCGATGGCGGTATGGCCCGGATCATCGCCTGGGATGGGCACCCGGTCAGCGTCGAACTGCCGGTGCCGCGCGCGGGTGCGCCGCTGTTGCTGGCGCCCGGTCAACGGGTCGATCTGGCGCTGGCTATGCCGGTGGAGGAGGGGCGGCAGGTCGCCCTGATGGCCGATCTGCCCGGCCAGCCGCCCCGGTTGATGGCCGGCCTGCGCGCTGTCGGCTCTGGTCCCGCGCGCGATCTGGCCGAGTTGAAACCGCTGGCACGGAACCCGCTGGCCCAGCCCGACCTCGACCGCGCCGAACTGCACGAGTTTGTCTTTGGCTGGACGCCAGAGGGGAATGCGCCCAATGACGGATTCTGCGGCACGCTGGGCTATACGTTCTGGTCGATCAACCGCACACCCTGGGCTGGTGATGGGGCGACGGGCACGGCGCCACTGGCGGTGCTGGAACGCGGCAAGAGCTATGTTTTACGCCTGCGCAACGAATCGCCCAACCTGCACCCGATCCACCTGCACGGTCTGGTATTCGTGCCGATCGGGTCGAACCGGCGCAGCCTGCCGCCGCTCTGGACCGATACGATGCTGCTGTTGAAGGACGAGGTGATCGACATCGCTCTGGTGGCCGACAATCCGGGCGACTGGGCGTTCCACTGCCATGTGATCGAACATCAAAAGACCGGGCTGACAGGGTTCCTGCGGGTGACCTGAGGCAACGAAAAAGCCCGGCGCTGGGCCGGGCTTTTCAAACTTTTGAAGTTGGCTCAGCCCAGCAGGCGGCGGGCGATCACCTGAGCCTGAATCTCGGCGGCCCCTTCAAAGATGTTCAGGATACGCGCGTCGCAGAGTACGCGGCTGATCTTGTATTCCAGCGCAAAGCCGTTACCGCCATGGATCTGCAAGCCGTTGTCGGCCGCAGCCCAGGCCACGCGGGCGCCCAGCAACTTGGCCATCCCGGCCTCAAGGTCGCAGCGGTGGCCATGGTCCTTTTCCCAGGCGCTGAAATAGGTCAGCTGGCGCGCGATCATGATCTCGACCGCCATCATCGCCAGTTTGTTGGCGACACGCGGGAAGGCAATGAGAGCGCGGCCGAACTGCTTGCGGTCTTGGGCGTATTGCATGGCGATATCGAGCGCCGATTGTGCCACGCCGATGGCGCGGGCGGCGGTCTGGATGCGCGCGCTTTCAAAGGTCTCCATCAGCTGTTTGAAGCCTTTGCCCTCTTCGCCGCCGAGCAGGTTCTCGCCCTTGACGTGGAACCCGTCAAAGCCCAGCTCGTATTCCTTCATGCCGCGATAGCCCAGAACCTCGATCTCGCCTCCGGTCATGCCGGGGGTGGGGAAGGGGTCGACATCGGTGCCCGGCGTCTTTTCGGCCAGGAACATGGAAAGACCACGGTAATCGGTGGTGTTGGGATCGGTGCGCGCCAAGAGCGTCATCACATGGGTGCGCGCGGCATGGGTGATCCAGGTCTTGTTGCCGGTGACCTTGTAATCGCCGTTCTCGTCCTTGACCGCGCGGGTACGCAGGCTGCCAAGGTCGGAACCGGTGTTCGGCTCGGTAAAGACAGCAGTGGGCAGGATCTCGGCGCTGGCGATGCGGGGCAGCCAGCTGGCCTTTTGCTCCTCGGTGCCGCCCGCGATGATCAGCTCGGCGGCGATCTCGGACCGGGTACCCAGCGAGCCGACGCCGATATAGCCGCGGCTGAGTTCCTCGGAGACCACCACCATCGAGGCCTTGGACAGACCAAAGCCACCGAATTCCTCGGGGATGGTCAGGCCGAACACGCCCATCTCGGCCAGTTCCTCGATCACCTCCATCGGGATCAGCTCGTCCTTGAGGTGCCAGTCATGGGCAAAGGGTTCGACCTTTTCCACCGCATAGCGGCGGAACTGGTCGCGGATCATCTCCAGCTCTTCGTCCAGACCCGAGGCGCCGAACATGGTGGCGCCGGCCTGCTCCTGCATCAGCTCGACCAGACGAGTGCGCGCGGCCTGGGTGTTGGCCTGCGCCATCAGGGTCTGCACTTCGGCGGCCTGGAACCCCGACAGGGCGTCCCAGCCCAGGCCCAGATCCTGAAGCCGGACGACCTCGCCCTGGTTCATCGGGATGCCGCCGGCAAGCTGGTGAAGGTATTCACCAAAGGCGATCTGGTGAATCAGCTGTTCGATCTCGCCGAATTTGCCCTCGGCCTGCAACGCTTCGGCCCAGCGCTGCATCTGGCGCAGCGATTGCTGATAGGTGGCCAGCCAGGACAGACCATGCGCGGCTGTCTGGTTTGCATCAAGCAGGGCCCCCGACACGCGGCCGCCTTCGCTCACCATGTCGCGCAGGGTTTCGCGGGCCCGTTCGAACAACGCATCCACCGGGGCAAGAGCCGCGCCGGTCAGGCTGAGAAGGTCGGGCAAAAGAACGGTTTGCGTGGTCATCGTCATCGGGTCCTGTCCGTCATGGGCCATGAATCACATCCTCTCTTGGTCCGTCCGGTCATATCATTTTGCACATGCAGCGCAACAAAAATGCGAGGAAGGCGGGGAAATGGACCGAATATTTCGTGATGATTTCGCGGGTGCAGCGCGGGATCAGAGGTGCCGACCAAAGGCGCGAAACGCATAGAGGAGTGCCAGCATGCCGAAGAACAAACCCGACACATCGCCGATAAGATAGGCGACTGCCTCGACCGGATCGCTGCCAAAGGCAAGATTGGTCAAGCTGGCGATAATCAGAGAGGTCACGATGCCCACACCCATCACGCACAGCCAGCAGGGTGGGCGGATGCGGTTCGGGAACAGGTCGAATCCGAGGGCCCGAAGCAGGTGAAAGCAGGCGGGAACCGTGCCAACTGCTATCGCTATGGCGAACAGACGGCTGGGCAGCAGGATATCCATGCCGCCGACATAGAGAAATGTGGCAATTACCCCGGGCAGCAGGGCCGGGATCGCGCGCCATCCCAGCAGCCAAGCGGAAAGGACGCGGACCCCATGCGGCAGGAACAGCAGGCTGGCCCGGCTCGAATACTCGGGAAAGATCAGGCTCTGGAGGGGCAGTACAAGTTCGAAGGTTAGCAGGATCGCGGCAAAATATGCGCCCGAAACCACGGCCGTTTCGACCCCCAGCTGGCCTAAACTGCCCTCTTTAGTGCCCATGTGCGGGCTCAGCTATCCGGAGAACGGACGACATAGCAGCCCCGGTTCATGGTGCTGCATTGCGAAAGGTATCCCTTGTTGACCAGAGATTTCAGCGCCCGGAAGAAAGTTGGCCGCGACACCGTTTCAAGAAGTGCGTGTTCTATCAAACCGACGGTACGAACCCGGCTGTCATCTTCTGACAGCTCGCTCGCTGCGTAGTAGATGTCTCGCTCGACCGGACTCAGGTCTTGCAGGCCAAGTGTACGTTCCATGCTGTGCAACAATCGGCGCAGTTCCGCCAGCTTCGAGAGGGTCTGCATTCGGGGAAGTGGTCCTGATTTTTCTGAGCGGCTTTTTGCACAGTTTTATAGCACAACAGGCTAGCTGCCAAGTTTTCGAGGGGTATCATATTGACACAAATCTGGATTTCTTTAGAGTAGAACGCCTAATAGGGCTGCGATTAGAGTGAGTGGTGGCAGCCAAAAGGCTCTTTCAAGACATACGCCCGGTGCCGCAAGGCATCGGGCTTTTTTTGATTCTTTGTGGCGTTCCGAGGCCGGCGAACGCGTGTGTCTCATGCTGGGATGGTGGGTGATGAGAGACTCGAACTCCCGACATCTTCGGTGTAAACGAAGCGCTCTACCAACTGAGCTAATCACCCGTGCCGCGCGGGTTTAGCCAAGCGGCGGAACATGCGCAAGGGGCATTCGTCGTTCGCGTGATGTCAGCGGCCGATATCTTCGGGTGCGATGGCGACCGACTTGATGACAGCGTGGCAGGGCGCGCCCGTGGTCAGAGCTAGTGCGGCGGCCGATCGGCGCGTGATGCGGGCCAGAACGGTGCCCGCGCGGGTGGTCACCGAGACCAACGCGCCCGGCCCGTCACCGCTGCGGATCTGCGCCACATGACCGGACAGGATATTGAGTGCCGAAAGCCCCTCGGGGCGCTGCCGGGACAGGATCACGTCCTGTGCCGGGATACGCAGGCGCAGCACCGTGCCCTCGGGCTGCGCGATGCGGGGCAGGAACAGGCGTTCGCCCCCGGACTCAAGCTCGGTCAGGCCGTCGGCGTGATGGGCAATCACCCGCGCTGTCAGGATCGCGCCCGCGGCGCGGGCGCCCAGCGGAGTGACGGCAGGGTCGGCCAACACTTCGGCGGCGCTGCCCTGTCGGATCACGCGCCCGTCCTGTAGCACGATGACGGTCGTGGCCAGCCGGGCGACCTCGGCGGCGGAGTGGCTGACATAGAGGATCGGGATCCGGGTCTCGTCACGCAGCCTTTCCAGATAGGGCAGGATCTCGGCCTTGCGCGCCTCGTCCAGTGCGGCGAGCGGTTCGTCCGCCAGGATAGCGCGCGGATTGGACAGGAGCGCGCGGCCGATCGCGACCCGCTGACGCTCTCCCCCCGACAGGGCACCGGGGCGGCGGTCTAGCAAAGAGCCTATACCCAGCATCTCGATCACCTGTGCCGGAGAGGCAGGCCCGGCCCGGCCCGAGAACCAGCGACCATAGCCCAGGTTCTGCCGCACGGTCAGATGCGGGAACAGGCGGGCGTCCTGAAACACATAACCCATGCGCCGACGATGCGGCGGCAGCCAGGTTCGACTGGCGCTGTCCTGTAAAACTTGGTCCCCCAGCGCGACACGCCCCCGTTCGGGGTTCAAGAGACCCGCCACCGCGTTGATCACCGTGGTCTTGCCGCTGCCCGAGCGCCCGAACAACACGGTCAGGCCAGGCGGCGCTGCAAAGGCTACGTCCAGAGTGAAACCCTGCATCGGATGGCGCAGTTCAACCTCAAGCTTCATGTGCCCGCCACCCTTCTGGCAGCGCGCCGGGCCAGTACCTCTGAGGCCAGGAGTGCCCCCAGCGCCAGCGCGACCGAGATCATCACCAGCCGCGCAGCAGCGCTCTCCCCGCCGGGAACTTGCAAGAAGGCATAGATGGCCGAGGGCACGGTCTGGGTCTGGCCGGGGATGTTCGAGACAAAGGTGATCGTCGCCCCGAACTCTCCCATCGCCTTGGCAAAGCCGAGGATCGCCCCGGCGATCAGGCCGGGCAGGATCAAGGGCAGGGTGACGGTGGCAAAGACCCAGATGCGTGAGGCGCCCAGCGTGGCGGCGGCCTGTTCCAGTTTCGGATCCACCGCCTCGATAGACAGGCGGATGGCGCGTACCATCAGCGGAAAGCCCATCACTGCCGCAGCCAGCGCCGCCCCGGTCCAGTGAAAGGCCAGTGTCAGGCCAACCGAAGCCAGCGCCTGTCCCAGCGCGCCAGTCGGCCCGAAACCGAGCAGCAGCAGATAGCCCGTCACCACCGGGGGCAGGATCAGCGGCAGGTGCACCAGCCCGTTGAGTAGCGTCTTGCCCGGAAACCGCCCGCGCGCCAGCGCATGCGCCACGAGAAGCGCCAGCGGAAGCGACAGCGCCGTCGCCCAGGTCGAGACCTTCAGCGACAGGGCCACTGCCTGCCATTCATCGGGGCCGAGCCACGCCATGGGTCAATCCTCCACCGGCAGGAAGCCATGCCGGACAAAGACCGCCTGCGCCTCGGCGTCAAACAGATGCACAAGGAAGGAACGCGCCGCGGCATTCTCTTGCCCCGCGACCAATGCGGCTGGATAGAGGATCGGCGGATGGCTGTCGGTGGCAAAGGTCATCAGTTGAGTGACCCGCGGGTCGGCGCGCGCATCGGTGGCATAGACGATGCCAAAGGGCACGGCGCCGGTGGCCACCAGCGCCAGCGCGGCGCGGGCGTTGTCGGTCTGGACAACGCGCGTCGAAAGCTGCTCCCACAGGCCCAACTGGGACAATGCCGCTTTGCCGTATTGCCCTGCCGGTACTGCGTCGACCAGTGCCATGGCGATCCGCCCTGTCCCGGCGGCCAGATCGTCAAGTGGGTCCGACGACGTGTGTTCCGCCGGGGCGACCAAGACCACCCGGTTCGACACCAGGTCGCGCCGGCTGGTGGGATCGATCCGGCCCTGATCAGCCAGCCAGTCCATCCAGCCGGGATTGGCCGAGACGAATACCTGCGCCGGGGCACCCAGCCCGATCTGCCGCGCCAGAACCGAGGACCCCGCAAAAGAGAGGGTAACGCTGTTGCCTGTCGCCGCCTCGAAACTGGCGGCGATCTCGTCCAGCGCGGTTTTCAGGCTGGCGGCCGCAAAGACGGTAACCTGTTCCGCGCACGCAGGTCCGGCAAGCAGCAGGGCGCAAAGCAGGGCACGAAAGAACAGGGTAAATGGCAAGCGAGGCTCCGGCAGGCGATATGTCTGGACGGAAATATCGCTATGGGCGCCAGCGGGTGCAAGGGCTAACTGCCGGTCTCGTCCTTTCGTAGCAGGGATTGCAGCTGCTTTGCATGTGGGGCGCCCGCGTTGTGGCAGGCGGTTTCGAACCGGCGATAGGCGGCCAGAACCTCCTGTCCGGTCGGGGTCAGGGTGGCGCTGCCACCTTGGGCGCCGCCTCGGGCGCGCGTCACCACCGGGTCACGGAACATGGCGTTCATCGTCTCGACCAATTGCCAAGCCCGCTTGTAACTCATCCCCATCGCGCGCCCCGCCGCCGCGATCGAACCAGTCTGCGCGATATGGTCCAGCAACGCCGCCTTGCCCGGGCCAATCATGCCGGTTTCGCCAAAAACGAGGCGCAGTTTGTAGACGGGGGGCGGGCGCGTGTCGCTCATGGCCCGAGTCTGGCGCGTCATCCGCGCGGGTGCAAGAGAGGCCGGGCCCGGAGGAGAGGGAACAGGGCCCGGCCAGATGGCTCAACCCGCAAGCCGTTGGGGGGCGATCAGCAATGTGCCGATCCGGCGCCCGGTATCCAGCATCCGGTTGGAAAAGCCCCATTCGTTGTCATACCAGCTGACCACCCGCACCAGCCCGTCGGCGGTGACGCTGGTCTGGGCAGCGGCAAAGCACGAGGAGTGGCTGTCGTGGTTGAAATCGACCGAGACCAGCGGATCCTCTTCATAGGCGAGGATACCGGACAGCGGCCCCTCGGCGGCGGCACGGATGGCGGCGTTCACCGCCTCGCGGGTGGCCGGGCGTTCGGGCACAAAGCTCAGGTCGACCAGCGAGACATTCGGCGTGGGCACCCGGATCGCCGAGCCTTCGAGCCGGCCCTTGAGATGCGGCAGCACCTCGGAAATGGCGCGTGCCGCGCCGGTCGAGGTGGGGATCATCGAGACCGAGGCCGCCCGCGCGCGATAGAGATCGCGATGCGCGGTGTCATGGGTCGGCTGGTCGCCGGTATAGGCGTGAATGGTGGTCATGTAGCCGGTCTTGATGCCAAAGGCGCGGTCCAGCACCATCGCCATCGGCGCCAGGCAATTGGTGGTGCACGAGGCATTGGACACGATCAGATCGTCAGCGGTCAGCGTATTGTCGTTGACGCCAAAGACCACGGTACGGTCCGCTTCCTTGCCGGGGGCCGAGATCAGCACCCGTTTCGACCCGTTCTCAAGATGCCGCGCGGCCTGTTCGCGCGCAGTGAACAGCCCGGTGCATTCATAGGCAATATCGACATCGGACCAGGGCAGATCCTCGGGGTTTCGGATCGCTGTCAGGCGGATGCTGTTGCGGCCCACGATCATGCGGTCGCCCTCGACCAGCACTCGTGCACGCAGACGGCCATGCACGCTGTCGTATTTCAGCAGATGCGCCAGGGTCTCGGGGCTGGCAAGGTCGTTGATCGCCACCACCTCGATATCCTCGGCGCCGCTTTCCACCAGAGCCCGCAGCACCCCGCGCCCGATCCGGCCAAAGCCGTTGATTGCAACTTTCAGAGTCATGCCGTCCTCCATCCATGCGCCCGCTTGGTTCGGTCGGGAATCTGTTAGCGCTAACGGAGTGAAAAAGCAACCGCGTTCTGAGGCAAGTGGCAATACCGCCTGTCCTGTGCAGGCGGTGCTGGATATCAAAGAGCGGAAAATCGCAGACTATAGAAGCTCTTGCCAGCGATGGCAGGCAACCGCGTGGCCGCCCTCTGTTTGCAACACGGGTTCGCGGGTCTTGCACAGGTCCGTCGCATGAGGGCAGCGGGTGTGGAACTTGCACCCCGGCGGCTGGTTGGTGGGAGAGGGGATCTCACCCTCAAGCTTTTGCGCACGGTCCCGGTCATCGGGGTCGAGCGACGGGATCGCCGAAAACAGCGCCTTGGTATAGGGGTGGCGTGGTGCTGCGAACAGCTTGCGGGTCGGCGCGCTTTCCACGATCCGGCCCAGATACATCACCGCCACATGGTCACAGCTATGGGCCACCACGCTCAGGTCGTGGCTGATGAACATGTAGGTCAGGCCCAACTCAGACTGGAGGTTTTTCAGCAGGTTCAGGATATCGGCCTGGATCGACACATCCAGCGCGGCGACGGATTCGTCGGCCACCACGAAACGCGGCCCCGACACCAGCGCGCGCGCGATCGAGATCCGCTGCCGCTGTCCGCCCGAGAAGGCATGCGGAAAGCGGCGCAGATGTTCCAGGTTCAACCGGCATTTCGCGGCAATCTCGCGCACGCGGGCATCAGTTTCCTCGCGCGAGGCGGTCAGCCCCATCACCTCAAGCGGTTCGGCGATGATGTCGCGCACTGTCATGCGCGGGCTGAGCGCAGCGTATGGGTCCTGAAAGATCAGTTGCGCGCGTTTGCGGTAATCCTTCAACTCACCGCCGGAGAGGGTGGCGAGGTCGTAACGCACCTCGTCATCGTGATAGGTTGCATGGCCGCCGGTGATCGGCACCGCGTTGAGCAGCGCCCGGCCCAGCGTGGTCTTGCCCGAGCCGCTTTCGCCCACCACGCCAAAGAACGACCCGCGCGGAATGCCGATGGAAATCCCGTCCACCGCCTTGAGCGTCTTCTTGTTGAAGAGACGCCCGCCGACGGGAAAGCCCACCGTCAGATCGCGGGTTTCGATCAGCAGTTCCTCGGTCATGCGGCGGTGTCCTGATGGCAGAGATGACAGGCGGTGCGGTGATCCGGGCCGGTATCGGCCCAGCCCGGCACCGCAGTGCGGCAGATATCGCCGATGATCCGGGTGCAGCGGGTGTGGAACACGCAGCCCTCGGGCCGTTCCAGCGGCGAGGGGATGTCGCCCGGCACCGGCATCAAGGGTTTGTCCAGATCGTCCAGTTGCGGCAGCGCGTCGATCAATCCACGGGTATAGGGGTGGCGCGGGTTGCGGATCACCTCGCGCACCGGGCCCTGTTCGACCATGCGGCCCAGATACATCACCGCCACCTTGTCGGCGGTCTGCGCCACCACGCCCAGGTCATGGGTGATAAAGATGATGCCCATGCCGAACTCGGCCACCAGATCCTTCATCAGGTCGATCACCTGCGCCTGGATGGTCACATCCAGCGCCGTGGTCGGTTCATCCGCGATCAGAAGTTTCGGTCGGGTGGAAAGCGCCATGGCGATCATCGCGCGCTGGCGCATGCCGCCCGACAGCTCGAACGCATATTGGTTGAACCGGCTGGCCGCGTCCGAGATGCCGACGCGGTCGAGCATCTCGATCGACAGATCCCGCGCGGCGCGCTTGCTCAGATCGGTGTGGATCAGCAGCTGTTCAACCATCTGGCTGCCGATGGTCATCGCTGGCGCAAAGCTGGCCATCGGTTCCTGAAATATCATGCTGACAGCGCCGCCGCGCACGATCTCCATGTCCCGCGGGCGCTTCAGCGACATCACATCCACTGGCCCGCTGTCCAGGTGCAGGGTGATCCGGGTGGCGGGGTCATAGACGGCATTGGCGGCGTTCAGCTTCATCAGCGCCTTGGCGGTCACCGATTTGCCCGAACCGCTTTCGCCCACCAGCCCCATCACCTCGCCCGGGGCAAGCGAGAACGACACATCCTCAACTGCGGTGATCAGCCCCTCGTCGGTGCGGAATTGCAGCGTCAGGTTCTCGACGTCGATCAGGCTCATTTGCGGCTCTCCGAATAGGGATCGGCCGCGTCGCGCAGCCCGTCGCCGACAAAGACAAAGGCCATGACCAGCGCGATGAAGAACAGGACCGGGATGAAATACCACTGATAGTTCAGCAGCACGTCGGCCTTGGTCACGTTCTGCAACATCACGCCCAGGCTGTTGACCGGGTCCTTGAGGCCAAGCCCGATGAAGCTGAGCGCCGTTTCGCTGAGCACGACATAAGGAAACGAGATCACCAGATCGACGATGATGTAGCTGGTGAAACTGGGCAGCAGGTGGCGCCGGATGATGTGGCTGGGCGAGGCTCCGCACAGCTGGGCTGCCAGCACGTATTCCTGATTGCGCTCTGTCAAGAGATGGGTGCGCACCCGCCGCGCCAGCGTCGGCCAGCCCACCAGCCCAAGGATCAGGGTAATGACAAAAAACCGCGTCTCGGCCGACCATTCCGGCGGGATGAATGCGGCGATGGCCATGAAGAGCGGGATCGAGGGTATGGTGCGGACCGCATCCGTCACCATCTGGATCACGCTGTCCACCATGCCGCCGTAATAGCCCGCGATCCCGCCGATGGCGAGCGCCAACACGAAAGAGATCAGCACCCCTAGCGTTCCGACCTGAAGCGAGGTCCAGACCGCGTGCAGGGTGCGGCTGAAGATATCCTTGCCCGCGCTGTCGGTGCCGAACAGGTGGACATAGCCCTGATCCATGCCGAACAGGTGGATGTTGCCGGGGATAAAGCCAAAGAGCTTGTAGCTATCGCCCTGAACAAAGAACTGCACATAGCGCCGCTCATCCTCGTTCACCTTTTCCACCCAGCGGAAATTGGTGGCAAGCGAGCGTTCACGGGTGACCGTATGCAGGAAGGGGCGCAGCGAACAGCCGTTCTTGTCGCAGAACTTAGGTACCTGCGGCGCGCCGTTCAGATAATCCTTGTCGCGTCCCGCGACCGTGGGGTCATAGGGTGACAGGAAGGGGGCAAAGAGGCCCGACAAGATCAGCACCACCAGCACGGTGGCCGCCACCATGGCGGCGCGCTGTTTCTTGAAACGTGCCCAGATCAACTGCCGCTGCGAGGCGGTGAAATAGGCTTCCTTGGCGGTCTGGCTTGGGGCTGTCATCGGATCACCTCAGGATGCTCTTGCGCACGCGCGGGTCGATCACCGCCAGCAGGATGTCGGTGGCAAAGTTCAACGTCACGATCGAGGCGGTCAGAAGGAAAATGATGGCACCCGCCAGTTGCTGGTCGTTCGAGCGCGCCAGGGCTTCGAGCAGCAGCGATCCGGCCTCGGTCAGGGTCAGGATCAGCGCCACGATGGGCAGTTCGTTGAAGATACGGTTGAGGTCAAAGCCAAGGCTGTTGACAATCGGCCCCAGCGCGTGCCGCGCTGGATAGCGCCACAACAGGCGCCGGCCATAAAGCCCACGCGCGGCGGCGGCGGTGACGTATAGCTTGCCAATCTCGTCCGACATCAGTGCCCGCACCGTTTGCAGGGCAAAGGCGGTGGCCGACCAACCCAGGATAAACACAGGCAGCCAGGCATGTTTCAGCAGGTCCAGCACCCGGTCAACGGACCAGGGCGCCTCCTTGTATTCGGGCGAAAACAGGCCCGTCAGCGTCTCGCCGAAATAGACGGTCGAGATCAGCATCACCATCAGCGCCAGCAGGAAGTTCGGCATCGCCAGCCCCAGATAGCTGACTACGCGCAGCGAGTTGTTCAGGTACGGATTGCGCGAGGCGGCCGAGATGATGCCGACCGGAATGGCGATCATATAGGCCACGAACAGCGCGCCGAGACATATCCAGAGCGAGATCCAGAACTTGTCGCCCAAGAGTTGCGCGATATCGACGCGCAGGATGCAGCTATCGCCGAAATCGCCCTTGAACGCGCCGGCCAGCCAGCTGGTCCAGCGGGTCAGGAACGGTTGATCCAGCCCCAGCCGGGCGCGCTCGGCCGCGATATCGGCCAGCGTGATGGCCGAGCCTTGGGTGTTCTTGTAGGCGAGGTAACGCTCGGCACAGTCGCCGGGAACCAGCTCCATCAGCGAAAAGACGATCAGCGACACGATCACCAGAGTGACCAATGCCATGACCGCCCGTGTGGCGGCGAAGCGCGCGAAATGAAGCATCGAGACCTCGTTGAAGGGAAGGGGGAAACGGGCAGCCGCGCCGCCCGTTTCCAAGGCGTCCTTATTCGCTCAGCCACCACTGGGCGGGGCGATAGGGATAGGTCCGATAGAACTCGTAGGACTGCGTCTTGAACTCGGGGAAGTTCTTGAGCTTGTTCGAGTGATAGACCGGGGCCGGGGCGTTGATGGTGCCGATGAACAGGACCTGGCCGGTCATGATCTCGACCATTTTCTGCGCGGCGGCAATCGAGGCTTCGGTGCCCGGTGCACTCGACTGGTAGGTGTCCAGTTCGCCTTTCAACTCGGCCACCCATGCGGGGGGTTCCACCCCGGCGGATCCGTTCGAGCTGATCCACTCGGCCCAGAGCATGCCGGTGCGCACGTCGAAATAGCCGTCAAACGGCGGCACCCAAATCTCGCCATCGCCCAGGATCGAACCGGCAGGCTGGCCCTTGCCCCACATCATCACGTCCAGCGTATTGGCCGATTGCGAAGAGCGGTATTCGTCCGAGGTAACTTCCTTGATGGTGGTGGTCACGCCCACATCGGTCCAGTTCTGCGCGATCAGTTCCACCAACTGCGAGGAACTGGCCTGGGTCGAGAACTGCCAGTCCAGAACGAACGGGTCGCCATTGGGCAGATCGCGGTCGCCATCGCCGTCCTTGTCGACCAGGCCGACCTCGTCCAGCAGGGCGCGGGCGCGGTCGGGATCAAACGCGATCTCGTGGTTCGACCATTTCTCGTCGATGAAATCGGGGCGCGGTGAGAAGCCGATATACTGGGTCGGCGTGCCCAAACCAAAGGCGACGACCTCGTTCAGCTGATCGCGGTCGATGGCCACCGACATGGCGGTACGGAACCGCACATCGTTGAAGACGGCGCGCTTGCCCAGATCCTCGGAGGTGACGTTGAAGGTCAGCGTCGCGCTGGCGATGCCGGGTTTCACGTCGACGGTGTAGTTGCCCTTTTCCTGGCCTTCCAGCAGAACCGGCGCCTGGGTCAGGTTGACCGCCTGCGACTTGTAATCCACCTCGCCGTTCAACAGTTTCAGCGTGCGGACTTCTTCGTCGCCCACATAGGTCTCGTCCATTTCCGAGATATAGGGCAGTTGGTTGCCCGTCGTGTCCACCTGGAAGAAATAGGGGTTGGCGACATAGTGCCGGCCCTCGGTGGTTTCCTTCACCAGGATATGGCTTTCCAGCGTCGGCATGGTGTCCTTGGGCAGCCCGGCCAGCTTGTCGCCCGCCGTCAGCATGGGCGAGGGCGTGTCCATCCAGTCCGAGTTGCCGTAATAGGCCTTGATCAGCTCATAGCCGTTTTCATAGCCGAGCGCCTGTGCATTGGCGTCCGCGTTGGCATCCAGCGCCGGGTGGAACTGGCCAAAGAAATGCCTGGGCTGGAAGGGCTGCACATAGGTGAACGAGAAGGTCTCGATCAGGCCCGGCTTGGGCGCTTCCAGCGTGAACCGGACGGTGGTGTCATCGACAGCCTCGACCTTCATCGGCTTGCCACCGGCCAGGGCATAGTCCTTGGGCTCGGCCATGACATTGGTGTCCATCATCAGGTTGTCATACCAGAACACCACGTCGGCGGCGGTAAAGGGCGCGCCGTCCGACCATTTGTGACCCGCGCGCAGATGCACCGTCAGCTGGGTGAAATCATCGTTCCATTCCCAGGACTTGGCGACATTCGGTACCACGGTTTGCAGGTCGTCGGAATAGCGGAACAGGTTCACATGGCGCACCGAAAGGAAATCCGAGGTGCCGGATTCGGTGGCGTTCGACAGCGCGTCGAACTGACCGCCATACTGGCCGATCCCGTCATAGGGAGCGACAACCAGCGGCTCGGAGGGCAGGCGTTCGGCCAACGGCGGCAGAGCGGGGTTGCCCTTGATGCGGGCGTTCAGGTCGCCAATCGCAGGGTTTTCGGCAAAATCCAAGGTGCAGCCGGCAGCAGACTGGAACTCGGCCAGGTCGTATTGCTGCGGAAAGGTGCCCGAGGCGACACCCATCGGGTCGGCAACGGTCACGGCGGGACAGGCGGCAAGCGCAGCACCGGGCAGGGCCAGGGCGGCGACGCCGGAGAGAAGAATGCGTTTCATGAGACCTCCGTCGGAATGGTTAGCGTTTTGTGGTTTGTGTTTGAGTGCCCCTTGTCCCGGGGCGGCGGTGTCCGGGTCGTGATACGGCCCGATTTTGCTGCGAGGTGCGTAGCCACCCCGCAACGGTCGAGAGCGTCTTGCAGCGCATCCGGCGGTGCGGCGTCGGTCACCAGGTCGGTAACCGCCTCCAGCGGTGCGGCGATACAGGGGGCAAGGGCGGTGAACTTGCGGAAATCGGCGGCCACGATCACCCGGCTGGCATTGCCCAATAGCGCGCGGGTCAGATCGGCCTCGCGCGGATTGGCGGCAAGCACACCCAGTTCCGGCGATAGCGCATCGGCGCCGATCACCAAAGCGTCAAAGGCGAATTGGCGGGCAAACTCCTCGGTGGCACGGCCAAAACACCCCCGTTCCGAGCGCGACACCTCGCCCCCGGCAAGAAACACGCGGCTGCCATTGTGTTCTGCCAGCGACGCGACGGTCGAGATCGAATTGGTGACCACGGTCAGGTCGCGCCGCTCGCGCAGCTGTTCGGCGACATAGGTTGTGGTCGAACCGACATTGATGAACAGGGTCATGCCGTCTCGGATCAGTTCCAGCACACCCTTGGCGATGCGGGTCTTTTCCTTGGGTTGCTGCTCCAGCGCGCCGGAGTACATCGGTGCGTCCTGCGAGCCACGCAGGTAGGTGCCGCCATGCACCCGTTCGACCTTGCTCTGCTTGGCCAGGGTTTTGACCAGGCGGCGGACCGTCTCTTCTGAGACGTCCATCACCTGCGCGATCTGGGCGTTGCGCGCGGATCCGCCGAGGCGGGCGAGAACGTCGAGAAGCTCGTGGCCCCGATGGGGGAGTTTGGGGTCTGCATCGGACATGGGGAATGAAACACACAAATGCCGTCATTAATCCACAAAAAACAAACACGTGTAACAGGCGTATGACTTACGGGTGTTATTTCTGTTAACTCTGAGTGTTTTTTGCGGGCAGTTCGCCCGGCCGGCAAAGAAAACGTCGCAAATGGAAGAGAATCGGTCGCGCCGGCGACGAGAACCTGTCTCGGTTGGGCGAAAGCTGCGGCGAGCGTTCAACAGATTCTCGACAAGGGGCACATATGGCCAGACGCATCTCCGAACCGGCGCGCGAAATCGACATCGTACATGAAACCGATGTGCTGGTGGTGGGCTCGGGGCCGGGTGGCCTTCCTGCCGCCCTGGCAGCTGCACGGGCTGGCGCCGAGGTCACGCTGGTCGAACGGTTCGGCTGTTTCGGTGGCAACCTGACCGTCGTCGGGGTCGAGGGGATGCACTGGTATCGCCATGAACAGACCATCGAATCCAACGGCATCGCCCGCGAGTTCGAGGAGAAGGCCAAGGAAATGGGGGCCGCCGTGCCCGAAAGCCAGTCGCTGAGCCACGAGATCGACAGCGAGGGGTTCAAGCTGGTCGCCGACCGGATGGTGCTGGACGAGCCCAATATCCGCCCCATGCTGCACCGCTTCTTTGTGGCGCCCCTGATGGAGGGCGACACGATCATCGGCATCGTCACCGAATCGAAATCCGGGCGCGAGGCGATCCTGGCCAAGCGGGTGATCGACGCCACCGGCGATGCCGACGTCGTGGCCCGCGCCGGAGCGCCCGTTTACAAGACGCCTGCCGAACAGATGATGGCGGCCTCGGTCATGTTTCATCTGGCCGGAGTGGACAAGCAGCGGTTCATGGACGGGATCAAGGCTGATCCGCAGACCTACAAGGACTGGGGCGGCGGCGAGTGGAATATCGAGACCTCGGGGAAAGAGGATGACATGTTCTCGCCCTTCCTCAAGAAGCCTTTCCAGCAGGCGATCCGCGACGGGCTGATCCCGCCGCATCTGAACACCATCTCGGGCACCTGGGGCGCGGTGCATGACACCGGCGAACTTACCTATATGAACCTCATCCATCTCGATGGATGCGACGGCACCGACCCCGACAGCCTGACCACTTACGAGATCGAGGGCCGCCGCCAGACCATGCTGGCCATCGAGGCGCTGCGCCGCTATACGCCCGGATGCGAGAATATTCGCCTGCGCAATTTCGGCATGTCGATCGGTATCCGCGATACCCGCAAGGTCGATTGCCTTTACAACATGACCGAGACGGATGTGCGCGAACAGGGCCGGTTCGAGGATTCCATCGGTATCTTCCCCGAGTTCATTGATGGCTACGGCATCCTGATCCTGCCCACCACGGGGCGCTATTTCCAGATGCCCTATCGCAACCTGCTGCCGCGCAAGGTGAAAAACCTGCTGGTCGCGGGGCGCATCACCGGCGGTGACCGGATCAGCCATGCGGCCACCCGGAACATGGCCTGCTGCGCGGTGACGGGACAGGGGGCCGGCATCGCGGCGGCGCTGTCGGTGAAATCGAACCGCCCGCTGGACGAAATCGACCCGCTGCTGATCCAGCAGGAACTGGAGCGTCAGGGCGGGCGGCACCACTGAACGAAAAAGGCCCCGCCGTATAGCGGGGCCTTTGATCTGGTTTCCGACGGATCAGCCGATGGCGACGGCCTTCACGTCCTCGTCGATATAGGGGACATACTGTTCGAAATTGTCGGCGAACATCTGCACCAGCTTGGCCGCCTGCTTGTCAAAGGCACCCTGATCGTCCCAGGTGCGGCGCGGATCCAGCAGAACCTCGGCCACGCCCGGCACCGACACCGGCACGTCAAAGCCGAAATTGGCGTCCTTGCGGAACTCGGCATTGTTGAGCGAGCCATTGAGCGCGGCGGTCAGCAGGGCGCGGGTGGCCTTGATCGGCATCCGGCTGCCAACGCCATAGGCGCCGCCGGTCCAGCCGGTGTTGACCAGCCAGCAGGTCGCTCCGTGACGGGCGATCTTGTCGCGCAGCAGGTTGCCATAGACCTCGGGGCGGCGCGGCATGAAGGGCGCGCCAAAGCAGGTCGAGAAGGTCGGCTGCGGCTCGGTCACGCCCCGCTCGGTTCCGGCCACTTTCGAGGTGAAGCCCGACAGGAAGTGATACATCGCCTGTGCCGGGGTCAGCCGCGCGATCGGCGGCAGCACGCCAAAGGCGTCGCAGGTCAGCATGATGATGTTCTTGGGATGCCCGCCCAGGGCCGAGGCCGAGGCGTTCGAGATGTATTCCAGCGGATAGGCGCACCGCATGTTGGCCGTCAGGCTGTCATCGTCGAAATCCAGTTCTTTGGTCTCTTCATCGAACACCATGTTCTCGATCACGGTGCCAAACTTGGTGGTGGTGGCGTAGATTTCCGGCTCGGCCTCGGGGTTGAGGTTGATGGTCTTGGCATAGCAGCCGCCTTCGAAGTTGAAGGTGCCGCGATCCGACCAGCCATGTTCGTCATCGCCGATCAGCACGCGCGCCGGATCGGCCGACAGCGTCGTCTTGCCGGTGCCGCTGAGGCCAAAGAAGACGGCGGTGTCGACCGGGTTGCCGACCGCGTGGTTGGCCGAGCAGTGCATCGGCATCACGCCTTTTTCCGGCAGCATGTAGTTCAGCAGGGTGAACACCGATTTCTTGTTCTCGCCCGCATATTCGGTGCCGCCGATCAGAATCAGCTTGCGGTCGAAGTTCATCGCGATCACGGTCTCGCTGCGGCAGCCATGCTTGGCCGGATCGGCCTGGAAGCTGGGGCAGTTGATGACGGTGAAATCGGCCACGAACTCGTTCAGATCCTCGCGCGCCGGGCGGCGCAGCAGGTGGCGGATGAACAGGTTGTGCCAGGCCAGTTCGGTGACCATGCGCACGTTGATCGAATAGGCCGGGTCGGCGCCGCCGACCAGATCCTGTACGAAGTAATCCTTGCCCTTCATATGGGCCAGCATGTCGTCATACAGCGCGTCGAACCCTTCGGGGGTCATCTCGGCATTGTTGTCCCACCAGATGCTGTCGGCAACGCTGGCGGTCTTGACCACGTGCTTGTCCTTGGGCGAGCGACCGGTGAACTTGCCGGTGGTGACAAGGAAGGCGCCGCCATTGCCCAGCGTTCCCTCGCCCCGCTTCAGCGCCGCTTCGATCAGCGCCGGTTCCATGAAGTTGTAATAGACATTGCCCAGACCCTCGATGCCCTGATCCTCGAGGCGGAATTGCGGGTTAACCCGTCCAGATGTCATGCGTTTTTTCTCCGTGTGTCGGCGCGCGACCCGCGTGGGCCTGCTGGCGCCCTTGGGGCTTGGATCCGGCAAATCGGCCGGTGAGCGGGGTCTTAACATGACGCTTTGGGACATGAACAGGACGCTTTGGCGCAGTTAGCGCAACCAAATCACAGTTTAGCGCAACCATGAAATCGACGCCAATTCTTAGGGCTCGAATTCAGATCACGTTAGGATTTTTTTGCACCAATTGTGGACAGCGAAACGGCGATTCGCAGTTTCAGATTGATTCGCAAAGCTAAAAGAGCGATGAATGAGGAAAAAATAAGGCAGAAGCGAGCAGTATAGGGGCACTCAAAATGTCAAAGATTGCTTTGGTTGATGATGACAGGAACATCCTGACATCCGTTTCGATGACTCTCGAGGCAGAGGGATTCGAGGTCGAAACCTATAACGATGGTCAAGCGGCCCTTGACGCGTTCAACAAGAAATTGCCGGACATGGCTGTGCTCGATATCAAGATGCCGCGCATGGACGGGATGGACCTGTTGCAGCGGTTGCGCCAGAAAACCCAGATGCCGGTCATCTTTCTGACGTCGAAGGATGACGAGATCGACGAGGTTCTGGGCCTGCGCATGGGCGCCGACGACTACGTCAAGAAACCGTTCTCGCAGCGCCTGCTGGTAGAGCGGATTCGCGCGCTGTTGCGGCGGCAGGAAGCGGTCGCGGGAGATGCCGCCGGCACCACCACAAGCGAGACCAAGGTGATGGAACGCGGTCATCTGCGGATGGACCCGCTGCGTCATGCGGTCAGTTGGAAAGGGGTGGATGTGTCGCTGACCGTCACCGAGTTCCTGCTGTTGCAGGCGCTGGCCCAGCGTCCCGGCTTCGTCAAGAGCCGCGACCAGTTGATGGACGTGGCCTATGACGATCAGGTCTATGTGGACGACCGGACCATCGACAGCCATATCAAACGCCTGCGCAAGAAGATGCGCAGCGCCGATCCGGATTTTGCAGCGATTGAGACGCTCTACGGGATCGGTTACAGATATAACGAAGAATAACCGCCCGGGATCGGGCGCCTCGAGGGGGAGCGCGTGCGCGACACCGGCACCTCAGAAAGCGATCGCAGCGGTGACGTTGTGCTGGGCGACGACTGGGTCGCCCCGCAAAGCACCGTGTCCAGAGAGTTGCGGGTCAAGCGGGCCCGGCGCAGCCTGTTTTCGCTGCGTGGCTCGCCGCTGACACGCAAGATCATCACCTTCAACCTGATCGCACTGATCATTCTGGTTGCCGGAATCCTCTATCTCAATGATGCGCGTGACGGGCTGGTGGTGCAGCGCGCCGGTGCGCTGGTCGGCGAGACGCAGCTGGTCGCCGATGTGTTCGAGGCGCAGATCACCGGAAGCGCCCCGGTGAACCTGGCTACCGGGGACGGGGTGGATGTGGCCGCGACGCTCGAGGGTCTCAGCCTGCGCCGCGGCGCCGAGGTCTTCGTGTTCGACGCGGCGCGCAACATGGTCGGGCAAGGCAAGGGCATCGAGGTCAATCCCGGTCTTCAGGCGCTGTTCGAGGATAAGGGCGGTAGCACCATCATAACCGATGCGCTCAGCGGTTTGTGGCGAGGGGTGTCCTCGGTCTTTGCCGGTGCGCCCAACAGCACGGCGCCGTCGCTCGAGACGCAAATCGCACTGCTCCTGCCCGGCGCGCTTGAGGGAGAGACCCGTGTCGAAACGGTTCTGAACACCGCAGGCGGCACCGTGATCGCGGCGGCGACGCCGATCTTGCAGGCTGGAACACCCATCGGGGCCGTCGCGATGGCGAGCCCGGCGGGTGAAATCGACGCGCTGGCCCGCCGTGACCGCGAGCGGGTCTTGCAGATGTTCGTGGTCGCGCTGCTGGTCTCGGTGGGGTTGAGCCTTGTTCTCGCCTCGACGATTGCGAACCCGCTGGCCGACCTGGCGGAGGCTGCCGAACTGGGGCGCGACCGCAACTCTCGGCGGATGAACCCCGGTCGCATTCGTATCCCCGATTTGTCGGCTCGCCCCGACGAGATCGGCAGGCTCAGCCGGGCGCTGCGCGGCATGGTCTCGGCGCTGTATAACCGGATCGAGGGCAATGAACAGTTCGCCGCCGACGTGGCGCACGAGATCAAGAACCCGCTTGCCAGCCTGCAATCGGCGGTGGGAACCCTGCGCATGGTCCGGCGCGAGGATCAGCGCGACAAGCTGCTCTCGGTCATCGAACATGACGTGCGCCGGCTGGACCGGTTGGTCAGCGACATCTCGAACGCCTCGCGGCTCGACGCCGAACTGGTCAAGGAAGAGGAGCAATCCTTCAATCTTCTGACCATGCTCGACAATCTCAACCAGTATCTGGGCGAGGACGCGCGTTCCAAGGGCATCGACTATATCACCGACATGCCGCCCGACCCGATCATGATCCAGGGGCTCGAGGCGCGGCTGGCGCAGGTTTTCGTCAACCTGATCACCAATGCGATCTCTTTCTGCGAGGACGGGGACGCGATCCGCGTCTGGGCGCGCCACCGTGCCAATCGCGTGCTGATCGTGGTTGAGGATACCGGGCCGGGCATCCCGGACGAGGCGCTGTCGAAGATTTTCAAACGGTTCTATTCACAGCGCCCCGAGGAGCATTTCGGCAACAATTCCGGCCTTGGGCTTGCGATCTCGAAACAGATTGTCGAGGCGCATGGCGGCGTGATCTGGGCCGAGAACATCCGCCCGACCGAGGCGGACGTCACCTCGGATCCGCTTGGTGCCCGCTTTGTCGTGGGTTTGCCGATCTGAGCCCGTGGAACCTGCTGCCCTCCTCGGCCTGAAGGATCGTGACCAGGCCGTGGTCCATGCCAGCTGTGTCGCGGTCGCCGGGTGTGGGCTGCTGATCACGGGCGCTTCGGGGGCGGGGAAATCGGCCCTGGCGCTCGAGATGATGGCGCTGGGTGCGTGCCTTGTTTCGGATGACCGGGTCTCGCTTGGCGCCACACAACAAGGGATACTGGCCGATGCGCCCGATACCATAAGGGGCTTGATCGAGGCGCGCGGACTTGGCCTTTTGCAGGCCGAAACGGTCGGCCCGGTCCGACTTACCCATGTGCTGGATCTGGACCGGCCTGAACCGCAGAGATTGCCCGAATTTCGCGAAATATTTCTGTTGAGGCATTCGCTTCCCTTGCTTTTTCGACCGGATGTCCCCCATTTAGCAGCATCGTTGATCCAACTTCTCAAGGCGGGGCGTGCAGCCCCCGAAGCGCTATTTCCATGAGCGAGACATCTCAGGTCGTTTTTGTGACAGGGCCGTCCGGCGCGGGGCGCTCCACGGCGATCAATGTACTTGAGGATCTCGGCTTCGAGGCGATCGACAACCTGCCCATGGGCCTGTTGATGCGCCTGCTCGACGGGCCGGCGTTGCGTCGCCCGCTGGCGCTGGGCCTCGATGCGCGCAACCGGGACTTCTCGACCGAGGGATTTCTTGATCTTTCCAAGAGGTTAAGTGGCCTTGACGGTTTTCAGGTGACCACCCTCTATCTGGATTGCAGCGCCGACGTCTTGCTGCGCCGGTTCTCGGAAACGCGGCGCCGCCATCCGATGTCGCCGGGTTCCAGCCCTTTGGCGGGGGTCGAGCGTGAGCTGGAACTGTTGCGGCCCATTCGTGAGGCGGCCGATACGCTGATCGACACCACAGCCCTGAATGTCCACCAGCTGCGCAGAGAGGTCGAACGGTGGTTCGCCCCCTCGGACGGCAGCATGCTGGCCATCTCGGTCGAGAGCTTTTCGTTCAAGCGGGGCCTGCCGCGGGGCTTGGACATGGTGTTCGACTGCCGGTTTCTGGCCAATCCCTATTGGCAGCCCGCGTTGCGTGCGTCGAATGGACGTGACCCGGCCGTGGCCTCTTTCGTACATGCCGATCCTCAGTATCTGCCGTTTTTCGAACGGGTCACCGAGTTGCTGCGATCCCTGCTGCCGGCCTTTCGGCACGAAGGAAAGACGCATCTGAGCGTCGGATTCGGGTGTACCGGGGGGCAACACAGGTCGGTCGCATTGGCCGAGGCGGTGGCAAAGGCCCTTGCGGATGGGGGCGAGCAGGTGTCAATTAGGCATCGCGAAATGGAACGGCGCAAGCCGGATGTGAGGCCGGATTGATCGGAATAGTGATCGTTGCACATGGGGGGTTGGCCCGGGAATATCTGGCCGCCGTCGAACATGTGGTCGGGCATCAGCCGGGCCTGGTCGCGATCGCGATCGAGGCAGATCATGACCGGGACGAGAAGCAGCAGGAAATTCTTGCAGCCGCAAATGCTGTCGATGCCGGGGATGGCGTCGTGGTCGTGACCGATCTTTTTGGTGGCTCGCCCTCCAATCTCAGCCTGCGTGCTTGCGCGCCCGCCGATCGGCGTATTCTATATGGCGCCAACCTGCCGATGCTGATCAAGCTTGCAAAAAGCCGGCACTTGCCGGTGGGGGATGCAGTACGGGCGGCGATGGAGGCAGGGCGCAAGTATATCAACACACAGAACGTGACACTGGATTGAGCCTGGACGGAACTGAATGGCGCAACGAACATTGAAGATCATCAACGAAAAGGGCCTCCATGCCCGGGCATCGGCCAAGCTGGTCGAGGTCGTCGAAGGCTTCGACGCGACCGCTGAAGTGTCGCGCGACGGACTGTCCGCATCGGGTGACAGTATCATGGGGCTTTTGATGTTGGCAGCCGCGCGCGGAACCACTATTGACGTCGAGACCTCCGGCCCGGACGCGGATGCCCTGGCGGATGCGCTCGAGGCGTTGGTGAACGACAAGTTCGGCGAGGGTTTCTGACCCCGTCGTGCGCGACCTGAAGAACGGAACAAGACCAAGTGGTGGAAACCGCGCAGAACAGCAAGACAGGATCGGCGGCGCAACCGTCCACCCCGCCGGGCGAGGTCTATGACCGCCGCACCCTGACCTATGCCAATTCCTTTGACGATCGCTGGACCTCGACCTGGATTCGGACGATCGAGTGGATGACGGGCAAACTGACCATCCTGCGCATGGTCAACCGGTTCGAAAAGACCAACGAACAATATCGCGGTCAGAAGTTCTGGGGCGGCGCGCTCAAGACGATGGGTATCGACCTGTTGACGCCCGCCGAACAGATCGCCCGCATTCCCAGGGAGGGGCCGGTCGTGGTGGTCGCCAACCATCCGCACGGGATGGTCGATGGCATGATCCTGGCCGAACTGATCGGCCGGGTCCGGCAGGACTACCGCATCCTCACCCGCTCGGTCCTGACCGGGCTCGACGAGGCGGCAACCAGCTTCATGATCCCGGTGCCGTTCCCCCATGACCCCGAGGCCCAGCGCAAGATGGTCGAGATGCGGGCCAATGCGATGGCACATCTCAAGGCCGGAGGCGTGGTGGCCCTGTTCCCGTCGGGCGTGGTGATGTCCTCGGACAGCTGGTGGGGGCCGCCGGTCGAACGGGAATGGAACGTGTTCACCGCCCAGATGATCCGCCGGTCCGGCGCGCGCGTGGTACCGATCTATTTCCCCGGTCGCAACTCGCGCGCCTATCAGATTGCCTGTCAGGTCTCGCCGATCCTGCGGCAGGGTCTCCTGTTGCATGAAATCGTCCGTTCCTGCAAGAAACCGCAGGCGCCGGTGATTGGCGCGCCGATCCCGGATCAGGACATGGAGATGCTGGGCCGTGACCCGCGCGGCTTCATGGCCTGGCTGCGCCAGCACACGCTATCGCTCAAGGGATAGCACACGGCCCTTCTTTCACTTTGCTTCAAATACTCCGGGGGAGTCGCCCGGAACGGGCGGCGGGGGCAGCGCCCCCTTGACTCTTTCCCGCTTCAGCGTGTCGGAACCGGTATCTCGCCGCGATAGTCGTAGAACCCGCGCTGGGTCTTGCGGCCCAGCCACCCGGCCTCGACATATTTGGTCAGCAAGGGGCAGGGACGATACTTGGTGTCGGCCAGCCCGTCATGCAGCACATTCATGATCGCCAGGCAGGTGTCCAGCCCGATGAAATCGGCCAGTTCCAGAGGCCCCATCGGGTGATTGGCGCCCAGTTTCATCGACTCGTCGATGGAGCGGACATTGCCCACCCCTTCGTAAAGGGTATAGACCGCCTCGTTGATCATCGGCATCAGGATACGGTTCACGATGAAGGCGGGGAAATCCTCTGCGCTGGCTGCGGTCTTGCCCAGCTTGTCGACCACCGCCTTGCAGGCGGCAAAGGTCTCCTCGTCGGTGGCGATACCCCGGATCAGTTCCACCAGCTGCATCACCGGCACCGGGTTCATGAAATGAAACCCCATGAAACGCTCGGGCCGGTCGGTCCGGCTGGCCAGGCGGGTGATTGAAATTGACGAGGTGTTCGAGGTCAGGATGGTATGAGGCAACAGGTGCGGCTGCAAATCCTCAAAGATCGCCTGTTTCACGGCCTCGCGTTCGGTCGCGGCTTCGATCACCAGGTCGGTCTGTCCCAGATCGCCCAGCGTCAGCGTGGTCGAGATGCGCGCCATCGCCGCTTCCATATCGGCTTCGCTGATCTTGCCGCGCCCGGCCTGCCGGGCCAGGTTGCCACGCACGGTAGACAGCGCGGCGTCCAGTGCCTGCTGGCTGATATCGGTGAGCAGCACGTCATATCCCGCCAGCGCCATCACATGAGCGATCCCGTTGCCCATCTGGCCTGCGCCGATCACTCCGACCTTCTGAATATCCATTACCGTATCTGCCCTTCATGTGAGGTTGTCGCGACCTTATCGGCAGGGCGGGGGGCGCGGCAAGAGGGGCTGACCGGGACAATTCGCTTCAAATCCGCGCATTAGGCGAATCGCAACGGTTGCGGCGGCAAAGTGACCATTGGGTGAAAATCGAAAATGGTGGGAGCCATGAGTTATGAATTGCCGGGCGCGGGGGCGTCCGATGCCGTAACCTGTCGCTATGGTGTGTCGAAACTGCGTTTTCGCGGTCCCGAGCGGGACCTGAACGCACCTTATGTGGCCTGTATCGGCAGCACCGAAACATTCGGACGTTTCGTGTCCGATCCCTATCCCGCGCTTCTGGAACGGCGGCTGGGAGAAACCTGTGTCAATCTCGGAAGCATCAACAGCGGGCTCGATGCGATCCTGTTAGACCCGGAACTGGCACGGCTGGCCCGGGCGGCCGAGTTCTGCATATTGCAGGTGCCCGGCGCGCAGAATCTGTCAAACCGCCTCTACCGGGTGCATCCTCGTCGCAACGACCGGTTTCTCGAAGCCTCGCCCATGTTGAGTGCGCTGTATGACGAGGTGGATTTTACCGAATTCCACTTCAACAAGCACATGCTGGGTCGTCTTAACGAGATCTCGGAGGAGCGGTTCGGGGTTGTCCGTGCCGAACTTCAACAAGCGTGGCAAGCGCGGATGCGCAGCGCCATAGATGCGTTGGGGGATGGTGTGGTCCTGCTCTGGCTGCGCTATCGCCACCAGCGGCCTGACGATCCCGCCGAGGCTCTGGGCCCTGAGCCGCTGATGGTCTCGCCCGATATGGTTGCAGCCCTGGCGCCACGGGTCCGCTCGACCGTCGAGGTGCCAGTACAGATGGCGGGTCAGTCCGATGAATTGGACGACATGATCTTTGGCATGCTTCAGGAACCGGCAGCAGAGCATACCATCGGGCCGGTCATGCATCGCGTCATCGCCGATCGCATCTATCGCGCGCTTCAGGACATCGATACGTGAAAAGGCCCGCCACCGGGCGGGCCTTTGCAGATTTTTCGTCGAAAAATCTTGTCCCCGGCTTCAGCCGAGCTTGTCTGTCAGTTCCGGCACGGCCTGGAACAGGTCGGCCACCAGGCCAAAGTCGGCGACCTGGAAGATCGGCGCTTCTTCATCCTTGTTGATGGCGACGATGATCTTGGAGTCCTTCATGCCGGCCAGGTGCTGGATCGCGCCCGAGATGCCAACCGCGACGTAAAGCTGCGGTGCGACAACCTTGCCGGTCTGGCCGACCTGCCAGTCGTTCGGCGCATAGCCCGAGTCGACTGCTGCACGCGACGCGCCAACCGCCGCACCCAGCTTGTCGGCCAGGGCTTCGATCAGTTTGAAATCCGCTTCCGAACCCACGCCACGGCCGCCCGACACCACGATACCGGCCGAGGTCAGCTCGGGGCGGTCAGAGGCGGCAACCTTGTCCTCGACCCATTCGCTCAGGCCCGGATTGTCGCCGACCGAGATGGTTTCGACCGGGGCCGCGCCACCTTCGCCAGCAGCGTCAAAGGTCGAGGTGCGGAAGGTGATGACCTTCTTGGCATCCTTCGACTTGACGGTCTGCACCGCGTTGCCGGCATAGATCGGTCGCTCGAAGGTGGACCCATCGACCACGCCCGACACGTCCGAGATCACCATCGCGTCGAGCAGGGCTGCCACGCGCGGCATCACGTTCTTGGCGTCGGTGGTGGCGGGGGCAACGATGTGCTCGTAGCCGTCGGCGAGGCTCACGATCAGCGCCGCGGTCGCTTCGGCCAGGCGATGACCCAGCGAGGCATCCTCGGCGACCAGCACCTTGGAGACACCGTCGATCTTGGCGGCGGCTTCGCCGGCGGCGGCAGCGGAGGCACCAGCGGCCAGCACCGTCACGTCACCCAACGCCTTGGCGGCGCTCACCGCCTTGGCGGTTGCGTCCAGCGCCAGTTCGCCACCGGTCACTTCGGCAAGGAGAAGAACAGCCATTACACAGCCCCCGCTTCTTTGAGTTTCGCAACCAGCTCGTCGACCGAGCCCACCACGATGCCCGCGGCCCGTGCCGGCGGCTCTTCGGTCTTGACGATTTCCAGGCGCGGAGTGACATCGACGCCATAGTCGGCGGCGGTTTTCTCATCCAGCGGCTTTTTCTTCGCCTTCATGATGTTGGGCAGCGACGCATAGCGCGGCTCGTTCAGGCGCAGGTCGACGGTGATGATGGCGGGCATCTTGACCTTGATGGTCTGCAGGCCGCCGTCCACCTCGCGGGTGACCAGTGCGTGATCGCCCTCGACATTCAGTTCCGAGGCAAAGGTGCCCTGGCTCCAGCCCAGGAGCGCCGACAGCATCTGGCCGGTGGCGTTCATGTCGTTGTCGATCGCCTGCTTGCCGGCAAGCACGAGGCCCGGCTGCTCTTCCTCGACGACCTTCGCGAGGATCTTGGCAACCGCCAGGGGCTCGATATCGGTGTGTACGTCATCGGCGGCCACAACCAGGATCGCGCGGTCGGCGCCCATGGCCAGCGCGGTGCGCAGGGTTTCCTGCGCCTGCTTGACACCGATCGAGACCACGACGATCTCGTCGGCTTTGCCGGCCTCTTTCAGGCGGATGGCCTCTTCGACGGCAATCTCGTCAAACGGGTTCATCGACATCTTCACATTGGCGAGATCGACACCCGATCCGTCCGCTTTGACGCGAACCTTCACGTTGTAGTCGATCACGCGCTTGACGGGTACAAGGACCTTCATCTCTGCGTTTTCTCCTTCAAAAACGGCAAGCCGCCATGCGACTCCCAATGCTCTCGCCGCGTTTGATAGCGGCTTGGCGCGCGCCGGGACAGGGCAAAATCGTCACGTCATGTGCAATCGACGTCGCGTTTTCGCCAATTCTCGCGCCGCGAAGGAAATTTTGTTACCCTGCATGCAGGAAGGTGCCGGGAGGGAGAGATGGAACGCGTCGACGGGTTCGGAGGCTGCTTTTTCAGGGCGAAAGACCCCAAAGCGCTGGCGGAGTGGTATCAGCAGCATATGGGGATCGACCCGGCGCCAGGGGATTATTCCGGACGCTGCTGGCAGCAGAGCGAGGGTGCGACAATTTTTGCACCCTTTGCCCAGGACACCGCATATTTCGGCGATCCCGGAAAAGGGTTCATGCTGAATTTTCGGGTGCGCGATCTAGCGGCGATGATCGCGCAATTGCGCGCGGCAGGTATCGAGGTGCAACCGGACCCGGGCTCGCCCTATCCCAACGGCAGCTTTGCCAGGCTGGCCGACCCGGAGGGCAACCCGATAGAGTTGTGGCAACCGGCTTGATCCGGGCGGGGCCAAAAAATTGCAAATTTTTTGGTGAAAATTCTTTCTCAAGAATTTTCTCGCCGTCTTGAGGGGCGCGAACAGGTTTCGGAGTTTAAGATCGGCTCAGCGGTTCGCGCTTCCCGTCGTCGGGCCGTCCGCTGGACGCCCCGCCGCTTCGCTATGCTCAGCGGTTCGCTCCGGGAACCCACAAGACATCGTCCTTGCCGCCATTATTGGCGGTGCGCGCGGCGACGAAGAACCAGTCGCTGAGCCGGTTCAGATAGGTGATGGCCTGCGGGTTCACCGTTTCTGCCTCACTCAGTTCCACCGCCAGCCGCTCGGCGCGCCGGGCCACGGTGCGGCAGACATGCAGATGTGCCGCCAATGCCGATCCGCCGGGCAGGATGAAGCTGCGCAGCGGGTCGAGACCGGTGTTCATCGCGTCGATCTCGTGTTCCAGCCGGGTTACCTGGGCTGCGGCCATGCGCAGGGGCGGGTATTCCGCCTCGGCATCCTTCTCCATCTCGGGGCGGCACAGATCGGCGCCGAGGTCGAACAGGTCGTTCTGAATGCGCGACAGGGCCGCGTCCATGTCTCCATCCGCCTTCAGCCGGGCCACACCGACAAAGGCATTCAACTCGTCGGTCGTGCCATAGGTCGCCACGCGGTCGGAATACTTGGCGACCCGCGTGCCATTGCCCAGGGCGGTTTGCCCCTTGTCGCCGGTGCGGGTGTAGATCTTGTTCAGGACCACCATGGCTCAGCTTCCTTGTCCGCGCAGATAGACATAGAGCAGGATCAGCACCACCGCGATGAACTGGAACAAGAGGCGCAGACGCATCATCTTGTTGCCGTATTTGGCGTTGAAGGTCCCTCCCTTGGCGAAACCACCAAGCCCGATCATCAGCACGATGACGACGGCGCCCATCGCCATCAACATCACGATCATCAACAGATCCATGCAGAGCCTCGCTTTCCCAATCCCTGTGTCGCGCCTGATCTAGCGGTCCGGTCGCAAAAAGCGAACCGGTTTTTGCGATCAGATGCTGCCAAGTACGCGGTCGCTCAGTCGCGTGGGCAGGATTCGGCGCAGGATTCCGGCGATATAGGTGGGTGTGGTGACATAGTATCGCGGGGCCGGTCGCCGCGCTTCGACCGCGCGGATCAGTTTGGCGGTCACTGCCGCGGGCGGCAGTTCGAACCGATCCGGTCCGCGATCTTCGTAGAGCCGTTTCAGCAGGCTGCCCTCGTATTTGGCGCGCAGGGCTGAGCCTTGCCAGTTGATATGACGTTCGAAATGCGGGATCGCCTTTTCGCGCAGTTTCGACGTGATCGGACCCGGCTCGATCAGCACCACGTGAATGCCGGTGCCCTTCAGTTCCAGGCGCAGCGTGTCGCTCAACCCTTCCAGCGCGTATTTCGTCGCCACATAGGCGCCGCGCCAGGGAAAGGCGACCAGTCCAAGAACGGAGGAGCATTGTACGATCCGGCCGTGGCCCTGGGCGCGCATCACCGGGATCACCCGCCGGGTCAGTTCGTGCCAACCAAAGAAATTGGTCTCGAAAATGGCCCGCAGCGCCTCGGTCGGTACATCCTCTACCGCGCCGGGCATGCCGAAGGCGCCATTGTTGAAAAGCGCGTCAAGCCTGCCGCCGGTGGCTTCCAGCAGCTCGGCCAACCCCGAGGCGATCGAGGCCGCGTCGTCATAGTCGATACGGGGGCTGTCAAAGCCCATCGCGCGCAGCCGGTCGCAATCGCGCTGTTGCCGGCAGGACGCGAAGACGTGCCAGCCCCGCGCCCGCATGCCCTGGGCGGCGGCAAGTCCGATGCCCGACGAACAGCCGGTGATGAGGATTGTCTTTGCCATGAGAAATTCCAGAACCGTCCCGATTGCTGCCTATTGCTAGGGCGCCGGGTAGGGCTGGGCAATGGGCCGGTTGCCTCAGTTGGGCTTTTTGCTGACCAGAGATGCGGCGATCCAGCCGATCTGTTGCTCGGGCAGCACGCGCAGGCGCAGCCAGCCGGTGCCGGAATCGTCCAGAACCTCGACCTTGTGACCGACGGTCAACCGGTTGATGACCGGATAGATCGTGCCGGGCCCGTCGCGCATGTTGACGCGTGATCCGGTGATCTCGCGCAGATCGGGGGCGGGGCGTTCATAGGCAAAGGTTTCAGTTGCGGTTTCCGGCTCGGGTTCGCCAGGCTCGACCTCGAGCGCTCTCAATCCGCCTGAGAGCGAGGCAAGTGTCAAAGTCCCCGTCTCGGTGTCATCGTCGAATAGAGTCAGCCCCTTGCTCAGGCTGGCGCGGGCGCGGGCCAGCCGCTCCAATTGCTCTTCCGAGGTCAGTATCGCCTTTTCGACCGGCGCCGGTTCGGGCGTGTAGGGCGTCAGCGACACCTTGGCCACCAGCTTTGCGGGTTCGACCTGAACCAGGGGTTCGGCCTTTTCCACCGTCTTGGCCGCGACCCGCTCGGGCTTGGCCGGGCGCATGCCGCGCGGCTCGAAATCGGCGCCGCCACTCAATTCCCAGAAGGCAAAGCCCAGAACGGCGAAAGAGATGATGACAAAGCGCATGCGCGCCTCCCGTGAACGCAGGAAATGAAAATCGACTGATTGAAACGGGCCGCAGACTGACCGCTCAAATCTTAGCATATCCCGTAAAAGGAGTCCAAAAATGGGGTAAAGACGGATTGTTTTCCCCGGTATTGTCGATGTCCGGCAAGTTGTCCCCAGCAAATTCGCCGCCTGTCGCTTTACCAGAAACAGCAGAGCGCGTATCACATCATCTATGAGCGATACGATCGATGACCCCAACATGAAGCAAGACGGCGGTGGGCAGCAGGTGTCCGAACCGCTGCGCCGCGCCATTGGCGAGCGGTATCTGACCTATGCGCTAAGCACGATCATGCACCGGGCGCTGCCCGATGCGCGCGACGGGCTGAAGCCGGTGCACCGGCGGATTCTCTATGCCATGCGCGAATTGCGACTCAGTTCCGGGGGCGGGTTCCGCAAGTCGGCCAAGATCTCGGGCGACGTGATGGGCAACTATCACCCGCATGGGGATGCCGCGATCTATGACGCGATGGCGCGTCTCGCGCAGGATTTCAACGTCCGTTACCCGCTGGTCGACGGGCAGGGCAATTTCGGCAATATCGACGGCGACAACCCGGCCGCCAGCCGATACACCGAAGCGCGAATGACCATCGTCGCCGAGGCGCTGCTGGATGGTCTGAACGAGGATGCGGTCGATTTCCGCGACAACTATGACGGCACGCTCACCGAGCCGGTGGTGTTGCCCGCGCAGTTTCCAAACCTTCTCGCCAATGGCAGCAGCGGCATCGCGGTGGGCATGGCCACCAACATCCCGCCCCATAACATTGCCGAGTTGTGCGATGCCTGTCTGCATCTGATCAAGACGCCCGACGCGCGCGACGACACGCTGCTGAACTATGTGCCCGGTCCCGATTTCCCCACTGGCGGCATCATCGTCGAACCGCCGGAAAGCATCGCCCAGGCCTATCGCACCGGTCGGGGCAGTTTCCGCCTGCGCTGCAAATACGAGGTCGAGGATCTGGGCCGTGGCCAATGGCAGATCGTGGTCACCGAGATCCCCTATCAGGTCCAGAAATCGAAGCTGATCGAGAAGCTGGCCGAGGTCATCCAGACCAAGAAGGTGCCGATCCTCGCCGATGTGCGCGACGAGAGCGCCGACGATATCCGGGTGGTGCTGGAGCCGCGCACCAAGAACGTCGACCCCGAGGTGCTGATGGGCATGCTCTATCGCAACTCGGACCTAGAGGTGCGGTTCAGCCTGAACATGAACGTGCTGATCGACGGGGTCACGCCCAAGGTCTGCTCGATGAAAGAGGTGCTGCGCGCCTTTCTGGATCACCGGCAAGAGGTGCTCTTGCGCCGCTCGCGCCACCGGCTGGGCAAGATCGACCACCGGCTCGAAGTGCTCGAAGGCTTTATCATCGCCTTCCTCAACCTCGACCGGGTGATCGACATCATCCGTTATGACGAGGACCCCAAGGCCGCGCTGATGCGCGAGGAATGGGGCATCGACCATCCCCGCGCGCTGAACGAGGCGGATTATGTCTCACCCGCGCCGGGCGAGGGCGAGCTGAGCGAGGTGCAGGCCGAGGCGATCCTCAACATGCGCCTGCGCAGCCTGCGCCGGCTCGAGGAAATGGAACTGATCCGCGAGCGCGACGCCCTGATGGCCGAGCGCGCCGAGATCGAGGACCTGCTGGCCGATCCCGCCCTGCAATGGGCGCGCATAGCCGATCAGCTCAAAGAGACCAAGAAGACCTTTGGCAAGGACTATCCCGGCGGTGCCCGCCGTACCCGCTTTGCCGAGGCAGGCGAGGTCGAAGAGGTGCCGTTGGAGGCAATGATCGAGCGCGAGCCGATCACCGTGGTCTGCTCGCAGATGGGCTGGATCCGCGCCATGACCGGCCATATCGACCTGACCCGCGAGTTGAAGTTCAAGGATGGCGACGGCCCACGCTTCATCTTCCATGCGGAAACCACCGACAAGCTCTTGATCTTTGCCTCGAACGGGCGGTTCTATACGGTCAGTGCCGCCAACCTGCCCGGCGGGCGCGGCATGGGCGAACCGTTACGCCTCATGGTCGATCTGCCCAACGAGGCCGAGATCGTCGATATCCTGATCCACCAACCGGACCGCAAGCTGCTGGTCGCCTCGACCGCTGGCAACGGTTTTGTCGTGCCCGAGACCGAGGTGGTGGCCCAGACCCGCACCGGCAAGCAGGTGCTGAACGTGCGCGATGACGAACGCGCGCTGATCTGTGTGCCGGTCGCGGGCGATCACGTGGCGGTGGTGTCGCAGAACGGCAAGTTCCTGGTCTTCCCGCTGGAAGAGATGCCCGAAATGGGCCGGGGCAAGGGCGTGCGCCTGCAGAAATACAACATGGCGCGCGGCAAGCAGGGGGCGCTGGAACTGGATGGCGGGCTGAGCGATGTGACGACATTCGCCTGGGCCGAGGGGTTGAAATGGTCGATGGGCGGCGACAAGACCCGCCACGAAACCGACCTGAGCCAATGGCTGGCCAAGCGCGCCAGCGTCGGCAAGCGCCCACCCTACGGCTTCCCGCGCAGCTACAAGTTCAAGTGACACTTCCGCCGCGCTTTGCCATTTCCTGCCGATGCGGCTTGGCACGGGCCGCATCGGTGCGCTACATCCGCCCCAACCCAACGTGTGCCGAGATGCGATCATGATCCGAGTTCTTACCCTGCTGACCGGGCTTGCCCTGCTGGCCGCCTGTACCGCTGCAACGCCCGACGAGCCGCTCGAGGATCTGGGTGCCTTCAAGCTGGGGCACAATGTTGTGGTCGCGTCCAAGGCGCAAAAAGGCCCGATCTCGCGCGATGCCTCCGCCGAGGACTGGGAAACCGCGCTCAAGGCGGCGGTGGACGAGAGGTTCTCTCGTTACCAGGGTGAGCAGTACTATCACCTGGGCATCAGCGTCGAAGGGTATATGCTGGCGCCGCCGGGCGTGCCGGTGATCTACAGCCCGAAATCGGCGCTGATCATCAATGTCACCGTCTGGGACGATGCCTCGCAAACCAAGCTGAATCCCGAGGTGGAGCAATTCACCGTGTTCGAGGCCACCACCGGCGAATCCTGGTTGATGGGCTCGGGCAACGCGCGCACCAAGGAAGAGCAACTGATGGGCCTCTCACGCAACGCCGTTGGCGAGATCGAGGACTGGCTGGTCGAACAGCACAAGGAAAACGGCTGGTTCGCGCCGCGACCGGATGCAGAATCCGCGACCGGGACGCCGCAAGCGCCGGTGAAACCGGCGCAGGGCTGACAATCGGTCAGGATTGGCTTGATTTTCTTCTTTGAACCAAATATCCCGCGCGCGCAGTAGGAAACCGGGACGAAGGGTCCCCCAAACCGCAAAAGGGCGCCTGAGGAATGGCAAAGGAAAAGTTTGAGCGTAATAAACCGCACGTCAACATTGGCACGATTGGCCACGTTGACCACGGGAAGACGACGCTGACCGCAGCGATCACGAAGTATTTCGGCGACTTCAAGGCGTATGACCA
>NZ_JBXWQU010000037.1:0-17008 GCF_059612545.1 Ruegeria sp. SAZD011
GCGTCGATCATGATCGTCTTGTGCTCAGTCCCCTCGGCAGCCAGGCCTGTCAGGATGCGGGCGAAGATGCCGTTATCCGGTCAACCGGAAAGCAAGGCCAGCGTTGTTGCGGTAACGCGGTTTCAGGCAGCCTGGTACGGTTTTGCCGTGTCGAGCGGCGAAATATGCTCCAACTCTGCCTATTGGGCGCGGATGCGCACCCATGCGGGCTGGCGGGCGGAAATGGCCGGTGACGTCGTCCCGCACGACTGGGAGGCCGAAGCGAGACGGCTGTTCAGTTTGCCGGACGCCGCGGCCTCGGTGATTTCTGATATGGCCAGAGGTTCTGCCCGCATCGGGTTTTTCGCCGAGGGCAAGTTGCTCGCGGCGCTGTTCGTCGCGCGGGAACCGGTCGCGGTGATGCGCGACTACGTGGCTGGCTTGCCCGTGCAAGAGGCGGCCGCGGTGCTGTCAGGGCGTCTGCCCTCGGATGTGCCGGGTCCCGGCCCGGTGTTGTGCGCGTGTTTCAATGTTGGCATCAACACGATCCTGCGCGCCGTCGAAGGCGACGGTTTGACCAGTGTCGCTGCTGTGGGGCTCGCTTTGCGGGCGGGGACGAACTGCGGCTCGTGCAGGCCGGAAATCGCCACGCTTTTGCGCGCCGCACAGATACCGGAGGCCGCAGAATGAACTGGCTTGGCCATGGTCAAACCCCGGGGCGCAAACCTCAGTCGTCTGAACGAGGGACCGAGTGACGGCGCTTGGTTTACGATGTCGCCGACCACGTGGAGGTGAAGTCAAAGATATGGCGGCGTGCAGGCGGATACCACGATCGCAATCCGGTCGGATGTGTTGCGAAAGCGGTGCGGCTCGCGCGAGTTGAAAAGATAGCCGTCGCCGGTCTTGAGAATGCGAACGCTATCGCCCACGGTTACTTCGAGTTCGCCCGCGATGACGATTCCACCTTCGCTGGATGGGTGAGAAATCATGTCGTCGCCGGTGTCAGCGCCCGGTTCGTAAGTTTCATGCAGAATCTGCAACCCATGTTCGCGCGCGTTGCCAACCTGTTTCAAGGCCATGCGGCCAATCGTTTCGATCCGATCAGAATAGATGCGCGAAGTGAGATCCTTGAACTGGTCCGGCGTAAAGAAGATCTCTCCCGCTTGATTCGCCTCAGGCTCAAAAAACTCGGACATTGTTATGTCCAGCCCGCCTAGAATTCTGCGCAAGGTGGCAACAGACGGGCTGCTGCGGTTTGTCTCGACCATCGAGATTTGACCATGCGGAACGGCAGCGGCCTCGGCCAGTTGACGCTGAGAAAACCCTTTATTCATACGGAGTTCCCGCAGTCTGGCGCCAACATCAAAATCGGTCATTCTGGCGTCCTTCTCTCAATGATCTTCCGAGAATTTACCTGAACAGGGCTTCGGAAAAAAGAATTGAGATGCTTTAAATATTGAGCTAACGATGCTCAGTATTGGCTGACCATGGAGGGGCAGATGTCGCGGACCAGGGATCTTATCGAACGGCGTGAATTGGCGGTGGCCAAGGGTGTTGCAACGCGTGGCATCTATGCGGCCCGCGCTGAAAACGCCGAATTGTGGGATGTCGATGGCAAGCGTTACCTCGACCTTGCTGCCGGAATAGCGGTTAACAATACCGGCCACCGCCACCCCAAATTGATGGCAGCCGTGACAGCCCAGGCCGAAGCCTTTACCCACACCTGTTTCCATGTCGCCCCCTACGAGGGCTATGTGCGGCTGGCCGAACGGCTGAACGCGGCCACGCCGGGGGATTTCGCCAAAAAGACCATGCTGGTTACGACCGGGGCCGAAGCAGTTGAAAACGCGGTCAAGATGGCGCGGGCCTTTACCGGGCGTTCGGGTGTCATCGCCTTTTCGGGGGCGTTTCATGGCCGCACGCTGATGGGGATGGCACTGTGCGGCAAGGTCCAGCCCTACAAGCGCGCCTTTGGCGCGATGCCGCCCGAGGTCTATCACGCGACCTTCCCAAATGCCTATCACGGGGTCACGCCCGAGATGAGCCTGGCGCAGCTCGACCAACTCTTCCGCTCGACCATCGACCCGGAGCGGGTGGCGGCGATCATCATCGAGCCGGTGCAGGGCGAGGGCGGGTTCAACATCGCGCCGCCAGAATTCCTGCGCGGGCTGCGGGCGGTCTGCGATACGCATGGCATCGTGCTGATCGCGGACGAGGTGCAGGCGGGCATGGCGCGAACAGGCAAGCTTTTTGCCATGGAACATGCGGGGGTGGCGGCCGACCTGGTGACGATGGCCAAGGGGCTGGCCGGGGGCTTTCCGCTGTCGGCGGTAACGGGCCGGGCCGAGATTGTCGACGCGGCGCCGATGGGCGGCATTGGCGGCACCTATGCGGGCAATCCGCTGGCCGTGGCAGCCGCCAATGCGGTGCTGGATGTCATCGCCGAGGAAGGGTTGTGCACCCGGGCCGAGCAGGTGGGCGATGTGTTGCGACACCGGCTCGCGGCGATGGCCGCGCGACAGGGAATGGAAGCGATTGGCGACGTGCGCGGTGTGGGCGCAATGGTGGCGTTCGAACTGGTCACCGACCGGGCAACGCGGGCGCCCGACGCGGCATTGACCCAGGCAATCGTGGCCGAGGCAGAGGCGCGCGGGCTGATCATTCTGCCCTGTGGCACCCATGGAAACGTGGTGCGACTGTTGCCGCCACTGACCATCCCGATGGGACAGGTGGACGAGGCGCTGGATATCCTCGAAGCCGCACTTGAGGCGGCTATCGGCAAGGCCGCGCGGGCGGCCTGAGCCAACACCCCAACGGGAGGAAATGCGATGAAAATGAACCTCGTTGCCGGGGAATGGATCGGCGCGTCCGAGGCTTCGGAAAACCGCAACCCGGCGGACCGGTCCGACCTGATCGGGCTTTACGCCCAGGGCTCAGCCGAGGCGGTGCAGGCGGCGGTCGCGGCCGCGCAAGGCGCGCTGGCGGGATGGGCGGCCAGCACGCCGCAACACCGGGCCGATCTGTTGGAAACCGTGGCCCAGACCATCCTTGCGCGCGCAGACGAGATCGCTCATCTGCTCGCGCGCGAGGAAGGTAAGACGTTGGCCGAAGCCCGGGGCGAGGCGGTGCGGGCCGGGCAGATCTTTCGTTTCTTCGCGGGCGAGGCGCTCAGGATTTGTGGCGATGCGTTGGCCTCGGTCCGTCCTGGCGTGGGCATCGAGGTGACGCGCGAGCCGGTGGGCGTGGTTGGGATCATCACACCGTGGAACTTCCCCATCGCAATACCGGCTTGGAAAATCGCTCCTGCGCTGGCCTATGGCAACACGGTGGTGTTCAAGCCCGCCGACCTGACACCGGGCTGTGCGCATCTGCTGGCCGAAATCCTTTACCAGGCAAGCGTTCCTGCCGGCGTGTTCAACCTGGTCATGGGGCGCGGTGCGGTGGTGGGTGATGCCCTCGTGAAGCATCCCTGCGCCGACGCGATTTCCTTTACCGGCTCGGTGCCGGTGGGCCGGGCGCTGGCGGTCGAGGCCGCGCGGGGCCTGAAAAAGCTGCAACTCGAAATGGGTGGCAAGAACCCGATGGTGGTTCTGGACGACGCCGATCTCGATATCGCGGTGGAGGCTTGTCTAAACGGCGCGTTCTATTCAACCGGGCAGCGCTGCACCGCCTCTTCGCGGCTGATCGTCGAGGCGGGCATACACGATGCCTTTGTCGAACGTCTGGTGGCGGGGGCGCAGGCGCTGCGCGTGGGCGACCCGCTGGACAGCGCGACCCAGGTCGGGCCGGTGGTGTCTGATGCGCAATTGCAGGGCAATCTCGCGTATGTCGACCTGGCGCGGGACGAGGGATGCGAGGTGATCGGCGGCGAGCGTCTGAACGGAGACACCGAAGGGTATTTCCAGCGGCCCGCAGTTTTCCTGCGCGCCTCGAACAGCATGCGGTCGAGCCGCGAGGAGATTTTCGGGCCCTGCGCCAGCGTGATCAAGGCGGCCGATTTCGACGAGGCGCTGACGCTGGCCAACGATACCGAATTCGGCCTGAGTGCGGGTATCTGCACAGGCAGCCTCAAACACGCGCGTGCGTTCCGGCAGAAGGCAAAGGCGGGCATGGTGATGGTCAACCTGCCAACGGCCGGGGTCGACTATCACGTGCCCTTCGGCGGGCGAAAGGGGTCGTCCTATGGCCAACGGGAACAGGGGCGCTATGCCGCCGAGTTCTATACCACGGTCAAGACCGCCTATGAGTTCGCGGGATGAGCGGGGTGGAGGCCATTCTGGCGATCAACCCAGGCACCACGACGACGCGCTGCGCGCTCTACGTGTCGCGCGGCGGCTCGGTGGAGCCGCTGGCGGAAGAAACCTTTGAGCATGACGAAACAGAGATGGCGCAGTTTTCGAACATCGCAGCCCAGCTCGACTTTCGTGCGGCCCAGGTGGCGGCGTTTCTGGACTGGCATCCGGATGTGCGGCTGGTGGCCTGCGCCGGGCGGGGCGGCATGCTGACGCCGGTTCCGGCCGGGGTGATCGAGGTTTCCGACGCGTTGGTCGATTTCGCGCTGCATCGGCCGGTTTATCAGCACGCCAGCAATCTCGGCGCGCCGCTGGCGCATCGTATTGCCAGCGCGCAAGGCGCGCGCGCCTTCATTGTCGATCCGGTCAGCGTGGACCAACTGGCGCCCGTGGCGCGGGTTTCTGGTTTTGCCGAGATTCCGCGATTTTCCTTTGTTCATGCGTTGAATATCCGCGCCTGCGGTCGGCGGCTGGCAAGCGATCTGGGCAAACCGTTTGACGAATTGCGGGCGGTGGTGGCGCATCTGGGCGCCGGGTTTTCCATCGCGACGCTGCTGGACGGGCGCCTGGTCGACAGCTCGAACCGGATGGAATCCTCGCCCTTCACGCCAGAACGGGCAGGCGGGTTGCCGCCGCTGCCGCTGATCGAGCTGTGTTACTCCGGGCGCTACACGCGCGAGGAATTGCTCAAGAAACTGTATGGGCAGGGTGGGGTCTACGGGTTGCTCGGCACCAAGGATATCCGGAGCGTCGAGGCTATGATCGCGGCAGGCGACGAGAGAGCAGCGCTGGTGTTCGAGGCGATGCTCTATCAGGTGGCCAAGACGGTGGGCGCCATGGCGTCGGTGGCGGATTTCGAACTCGACGGGATCGTGCTGACCGGCGGACTGGCCAACAGCGCCCAAGTGCGCGGATATCTCGAAGGCAAGTTGGCACGGCTGGCGCCCCTCTTCACCTATCCGGGTAGCGACGAGTGTCGGGCGCTGGCCGAAGGTGCCGCGCGGGTGCTGTGCGGGACCGAGCAGGCGATGCGCTGGCCGCTTGCCACGCAAGCGGCATGACAGCGGTACGGTCGTTCGCGGCGCTGCGCGGGCTTTCCCGCGCCGCTGCCCCGCTGCGGCCCGTGGTGGCGGGCGGTGAAGCGACAGAGGTGATGGTGGCACTGGCAGCCATGCTGGAGAGCGGCTTGATCGACGGCGCGGTGGTGAGCGGCGATCCCGAGGCGATGGCGCCATTGATGGCACCGGAGCTGCAAGGTGCCGTCGAGGTTGTACCGGCTTTCGGTGTTCAGGACTGCGCCCGTGCGGCGGCGGCGGCCATTCGCGCGGGGCGCGGCGATGTGCTGATGAAAGGCCACGTCGACAGCGGCAGCTACCTGCGCGCGGTGGTCGACCGCGCCGACGGGCTGCGCGATGGCGATGTCCTGTCCAACGTGACGGTGGCGGAAATGCCCTCGGTTGGGCGGCTTATCGCGGTGACGGATAACGGTATCGTGCCGATGCCGACGCTGGATCAAAAGCGTCAGATCGTGTGTAACACCTTGCCGCTTTTTGCCGGGCTGGGGGTGCGCCCCGTGAAGGTGGCCGCCGTTTGCGCGACCGAAAAGGCCAGCGATGCGATCCCGGCGACACGCGACGCCGAAGCGCTGGCGCGCGCGGGGCTGCCAGGGTTCGAAATCGGCGGGCCGATGGGCTATGACGTGGCCGTGTCGCCCGAGGCGGCGCAGATCAAGGGCTTGCAGGACATGCCAGCGGCGGGGGTGGCGGATCTGCTGCTGTTTCCCACAATCGATGCGGCCAATGCGGTAGCCAAGGCGTGGAAGTTTCACGGCCAGGCAAAGACCGGCTCTATCGTGCTGGGGGCACGGGTTCCGGTGCTGCTGAACTCACGCTCGGATTCGGCGGCGCGGCGGGTGAACGCGCTGTTGCTGGCGGGCGCGGTTCTGCGCGGGCGTGCGCTTGCGGAATCAGACGGGGCGAAGCACCGCGCCGCGCTGGAACTCTGACGGTGTCATCCCGAACTTGGCCTTGAACAGCCGCGAAAACTGCGCCTGGTCGGCAAAGCCGAAACGATAGGCCACCTCGGAAATGGGCAGATCGCGAGAGGCCTGAAGGCGGTCGCGCGCCGCCACCAGCCGCTGATCGCGGATCTGTTGGCTGACCGTGCCGTTCACATCCTTGAACAGGTCGTGCAGGTAGCGTTTTGAGATGCCACAGGCATCGGCGATCAGATCGGGTGAAAGATCTGGGTCCTTAAGGTTGGCGCGGATGTATTTCTCGACCCGCGACAGATGCGCGGCGCGGACCGAGGAATAGCCGCTTTCGTTGGCGTTCGAGGCATCGTTGAGGGCAAGGCCCAGAAGTTCAAGCAACTGCCGGCCGATAGTTTCGCGGGCCGCCGGGGTCAGATCGTCGATCTGGCTCTGCGCGTGGCTGACCATGGTGGCAAAAAGCCCCGCCGTGCCGGTGGTGGCGTCGATCACCCGGGCGCAAAAGCGATCGGGCTGGCGCACCCGCTCGGCCAGCGCGCGCCGGCTGACCTTGAGAACGTAGAGATCGTTTGGACGCTCGTAGAGAAAGCGATAGGGTTCATCGCCGCGCTCGATGATAAATCCACCGGGATCGCAGCGCACGTCTTGGCCCATCTGACGAAACTCGACCGATGTGGCGCGGGGCAGCGTGACAAGATACTCTTCTTCCTGCGCGCTGCGGATGTGCGAGCGGCGGCGTTCGTAGTTCACCGGATCCGAGGTGAGCCGCGACATGCCGACATGGCCAAGCTCGGCCCGGGCCAGTTCGCCGTTGAAATGGACCGGATCGCGGAATTGCAGCTCGAGCGGAAAGTAGGCTTCGGACACCACCGCATTCCATTTGCTGGAACGATGCTGCGGTTCTATCGCGCCAGTCGAAAAGCGGAACGCGGCTGCCATCGAATAGTCCTCCCTCGGTGAACTTTACGTGACGGAGCGCCCAAAACCAAAGAAAAACAGGCGTTCTGCGCTCTGCGTCAACTCATCCTGCGCTGGTTGACAAATTATCCTGCGCCATCTGCCAAAGCTTTGTGCACGGATCGTCAAGACCGGAATCGTTTTCCCGGGAACCCTGTCTGCCAGATCGAAGTGCAGGGGAATGCGCCGGATCGGGGGAACAATCGGAAACCCGATAGGCGCGTCTTCTGCACCCAAGCAGAGGACCGGAAACAATGGCAGAACGACAAGTCGACCCAATCACGCTTTCAGTGGTGAGAGGTGTTCTTGAGACCACCCAGCGCGAGATGACGATGGCATTGGAAAAGACCGCGCGCAGCTCGGTCTTCAACCTGGCGCATGATTATTCCACCGCCTTGTTCAACCATACGCCCGAGATGATCCTGCAAGGGCAGGACATTCCGATCCATCTGGGATCACTCATCCCGGCGATGAAGGCGGTCAACAGGTTCTTCGATGGCGACATCAACGAGGGCGACCTGATCCTGCATAACGACCCCGATTACGCCGGGTCGCACATCATCGACACCTGCATGTACTACCCGGTGTTCTATAAGGGCGAGCTGGTGTTCTGGACCGTGTGCAAGGGCCACCTGACCGATATCGGCGGGCCGGTTCCGGCGGGCTACAACCCCGAGGCCAAGGAGATTTTTGCCGAGGGGCTGCGCATTCCGCCGGTCAAGATCTGGGACAAGGGTGTTCCGCGCAACGATGTGCTGAACCTGCTCTTGACCAACATGCGGGCGCGGCGCGACCAGGAGGGTGATTTCAACGCCTTGATCGGCGCCTGCCAGGTGGGCGCACGCAATCTGATCGCGTTGATGGACAAATACGGCAAAGACGTGGTGCAGGACTGCATCGAAGAGCTTTTGGCTATGGCCAACCGGCACATGTCCGGGCTGATCGCCAAGGTCCCGGACGGGACCTACAGCGGCACGGCAGTGCTGGAGGATGCCGGTCACGGATTTGGCGATTTCGACATCACCGCGACGGTCACGATCAAGGGCGAGACCTGCCATATCGAGATCGCCAGTCCGCCGCAGATCCCCTATTTCATAAACTCTTACGAGGGCAATTCCTATTCCGGCGTCTATCTGGGCCTGATGATGTTCGCCCAGTTGCCGCCGCCCTATAACGAAGGGCTCTATCGCAATGTGACGGTCGACATGGGGCCCAAGGGCACGCTCTGCAATGCCAAGCCGCCCGCGCCGCACATGAACTGTACCACCACCCCGATGGAGACGCTGACCGATGCGGTGCGGCTGGCTTTTGAACAAGCGGCGCCAGACAAGGTTTCCGCCTCGTGGGGGCATGCCAATGGCTGCAATATCGCGGGCTGGGATACCCGGCACGACGAGGAATACGTGACCATGGTGCTGGCCTCGATCATCTCGGGGGCGGGGGCCACGGCCAGCCAGGACGGCTGGCACGCCTGCGGGCCGGAATGCTGTTTCGGCGCGCTGACCAGCGGTGACATCGAGATGCTGGAGCATTCTTATCCGATCATCATCCACGAATACGGGCTGATGACCGACAGTGGTGGCGCGGGCAAGTTCCGGGGCGGCTCGGGCACCCGCTGGGAGGTCGAACCGCTGGACCGTGACATGACGCTGATCACCTTTGGCGAAGGCCGCCGAATCCCGGCGATGGGCGCTGCCGGGGCGAAATCCGCCATGGTCGAGAAAAAGGTCGGGCGGCTCGAAGTCACCCGCGACGGGGAAACCCGGATCATCACCGACAACGTGATCGAAACCATCAGGCCCGGCGAACGCGCGGCCAACATCAATCCGGGCGGTGGCGGCTATGGCAACCCGTTCGAACGCGAGGTGCAAAAGGTGGTTGCCGATATCCGCAACGGGCTGGTGTCGGTCGAGGGCGCCCGGCTGGATTATGGCGTGGTGATTGCAGACCCCGATACGCTGACCGTGGACGAAGCCGCCACGGCCAAGGCCCGCGCGGCGGCCTGAAGCCTCTGACAGAAAAGGATTATTCTCATGCGTAGCAAATATCGTCTGGGCATCGACGCCGGCGGCACCTTTACCGATTTCATCCTGGCAAGCGCTGGTGGCGAGGTGCAGATCTTCAAGGTGCTGTCCACGCCGACGGAACCCACCAAAGCCATTCGGAACGGGTTGGCTCTGATCACCGAGGAAACCGGGCTGAGCGCCGAAGAGATCGTCTCGAACTCGGATCTCTGCATCAATGGCACCACCGTCGGCCTCAACGCGTTGATCACCCATAACGGCGCCAAGACCGGGCTGATCGCCACGCGCGGCCACGAGGATTCGATTGAAATCCGGCTGGGCCACAAGGAAGACGGCTATCGCTACGATCCCGAGTACCCACCCGCGACGATGCTGGTGCCGCGCCATCTGCGCAAGGGCGTCAGCGAGCGGGTGATCTCGGACGGTTCGGTGCGCACGCCGCTGAACGAGGAGGATGTGCGCGCCGCCTGCCGGTATTTCATAGCCGAAGGCGTGGAATCGGTGGCGATCAGCTTTGTCTGGTCGGTGCTGCATCCCGAACACGAAATGCGCGCGGCCCAGATCGTGCGCGAGATGATGCCGGATGTGCGGCTGACCGTCGGCAGCCAGCTTTACCCTCAGGTGCGCGAGTACACCCGCACCTCGACTGCCATCGTGAACGCCTATCTGGCCCCGATTCTGCAACGTTATGTCGAGGCGATCGATGCCTATTTCCGCGAACTGGGGTCGAAACACCCGGTCCGCTATTTCCAGTCCAATGGCGGGCTGGCTCTGGGCAAGGTGGTGACGGATCAGTCGGTCTATGCCATCAATTCTGGTCCGGCCTCTGCTCCGCAGGCGGCGCTTGACGTCGGTGCGCCCTGGGATGAGCAGAACATCATCACCTGCGACATGGGCGGGACCTCGTTCGACATCACCCTGACCAAGGATGGCAAGGCCAACGTCAACAAGAACATCGACTTCCTGCGCTATCGCATCGGCATCCCGATGATCCAGGTGGAAACCCTGGGCGCCGGGGGCGGCTCCATCGGCTGGATCGACGAGATGGGGCTGATGCAGATGGGGCCGCAATCGGCGGGATCCGAGCCCGGACCTGCCTGTTACGGCCAGGGCGGCGAACGGCCGACCACGACCGATGCCAACCTCGTGTTGGGCTATCTCAACGGCGATGGGCTTGTCGGCGGGCGGTTGCCACTCGACGCGGCCAAGGCGCGGGCGGCGATCAAGACCTATTTGGCCGATCCGCTGGGGATCAGCGTGGAGCGTGCCGCCTATGGCATGTTCACCATCGTCAACAACAACATGGTGAACGCGATCCGACGGGTTTCGGTGGAACGCGGCTATGACCCGCGCGACTTCGTGCTGATGGGCGCGGGCGGGGCGACGGGCGCGCATATCACCGCACTGGCGCGCGAAATGGGCATTTCCAAGGTGCTGATCTCCAAGCTCGCCTCGGGGCTTTGCGCCTATGGTCAGATCATCTCGGACGTGAAGTACAACTACATGGCGCCCGCTCCCTTGCGGTTGCAGGGGGCTGACGCAGCCAAGACGCTCGACGATCTGTTCAACGGGCTGGAGGCGCGCGGTCGCGACGACCTGGCGGGCGACGGGTTTGGTGAGGGCGATATCTCGATCCGGCGCACGCTCGATATGCGCTATGTTGGCCAGGTGCATGAATGCACGGTGGAGGTTGGTCCCTTCGCGGTCACCGAAACCTCGCTCGAGGACATCAAGGCGGCGTTCCACGCCCGCCACCGCGCGCTTTACACCTATGACGAGCCGCATAACGCCGTCGAAGTGGTGAACGTGGAAAGTGCGATCACCGGCCATGTCGACAAGCCGAAACGGATGCATATCGCGGCGGGTAAAGGGGCATCTTCGGCACTCAAGACCCACCGCGAGATGGTGTTCAGCGCCGATGGTGTGTCCCAGAACACACCCGTCTATGACGGCTCTGCGCTCGGCGCGGGTGATGTGCTGCACGGCCCGGCAGTGATCGAGGAAGTGACAACGACCATTGTCGTGGAGCCGGGCTGGACCGTGAACCTGCACGAAACCGGGACCTATGTCCTGACGGCGGATGCTTCGGCCACGCGCGCCGCAGTGGCCAAAGAACTGGCCGAGGCGTGAGTCGTGGCGATGCGCGGCGATAACAGTTGCTCCCTGAGGGCAACCGGGGTGACGGTGGCGTTCGGCGGGTTCAAGGCTCTCACCGACGTGACGCTCACCGTCACCCCGGGCGCGGTTCATGGCCTGATCGGCCCGAACGGCGCGGGGAAGACGACTCTGGTAAACGTGCTGACTGGGTTCCAGGCACCAAGCACGGGGCGCATTCTGCTGGGTGGGCACGATGTCAGCGCCCATCCTGCGCATCTGCTTCGCCGCGAGGGCGTGGCGCGGACATTCCAGGCCGGGCGGCTGTTCACCGGTCTCGACGTGCTCGACAACCTCGCGGTGACGGGCGTGGGGCTGGGACATTCGCGCCACGCCTCGGAGGTCGAGGCAATGCGGGTTCTGGACTGGATGGGCGTGGCCGATCTGGCCGAAAAACCCGCCGCCGGATTGCCCTATACCGACGAGCGGCGGGTGGGTATCGCCCGCGCGCTGATGTTCGCGCCCTCCTTCCTGCTGCTCGATGAACCGGCGGCGGGCATGTCCGAGGCCGAGGCCGACGACCTTGCCGCGCTGATCGCCCGGGTCGCGGGTGAGCTGGGCACCGGGGTTCTGCTGATCGAACATAATGTCGGGCTGGTCCTGTCGGTCAGCGCGTGTGTCTACGTGCTCGATGCCGGGCAGGTGATCGAAGAGGGCGACCGCAGCGCGATCACCGCCAGCCAGCGCGTCCGCGACGCCTATTTCGGCGCCGATCAGGAGGCCGCGTGATGTCCAAGCTGGGGGTGTTCGATGTCTCGGTGCGCTACGGCAAGGTGCCTGCGGTCAACGATCTGACGCTGCATCTCGAAGAGGGTGAGCGCGTCTTTGTCTCGGGGCCGAACGGGGCGGGCAAGTCCTCGCTGCTAAAGGCGATCAGCGGCGCGGTGGCGACAAGCCATGGCCGGATCGAGATGGATGGTGACCTGCTGACCGGCTGCGCACCCGAGGCGATTGCCCGGTTGGGACTTTCGATGGTGCCCGAGGGACGCGAGATCTTCGGCGCGCTCACGGTCGAGGAGAACCTGCGCGTTGGCACCGGGCTGCGCCGTGATGCGAGCGCGGTGGAAGAGGATATCGGCGATATCTACTCCAGCTTCCCGATCCTGGGAGAGCGCCGGGGCGCGGCGGCGGGCGCCCTGTCGGGTGGACAGCAACAGATGCTGGCCATTGGCCGCGCGCTGATGACCAACCCCAAGTTGATCATGGTCGACGAGCCCTCGCTCGGGCTGGCGCCAAAGATCGTGGATCAGGTCTATGACACGCTCTGCGCGTTGCAAGAGGAGCGCGGACTGACCCTGCTTATCGTCGAGCAAAGCTCGCTGCGGGCTGCGCGGGTGGGTGGGCGCATGGTGCTGATGCGCGGCGGGCGGATCGTGGGCGAAGGCAATGCCGCCGACATGGCTGACCGCGACGCGCTGGCCGAGGCCTATTTCGGCAAGTCCAGCCAACAAACAGAGGCGACGACATGACCAACCTTGCCCAGCTTTTCTTCGATGCGGCCTCCCTTGGCGGGCTCTATGCCATGGCGGCACTGGGGATCGCGCTGATCTTTGGGGTGATGAACCTGGTGAATTTCGCGCATGGCGAATACATCGCTTTTTGCGTTTTTGCGCTGATCGTGCCCTCGACCGATGCGGTGGCGGTGATGTTTCTGGGCCATGCACCCGCCTTGGTCCTGATCCCAGTGATCCTTACCCTGGGCGGACTGCTCGCGGTGGCCAGCGAATATGCCGTGTTCCGGCATTTGCGACGGGCCGATCCGGTGGCGATGATGATCGCTTCTTTCGCCTTGGGTTTCGTGATCCGTAACGCGCTGCTGGCGGCCTATGGCGGGCGGCCAAAGGCGATCAGCCTGTGGCCTGGCCTGAACACGCCCGTGAAAGTAGCCGGTGCCAGCGTCCCGCTGTTGCAGCTCATTGTGATCGCGACGACGCTGCTGGTTGTGACCGGGCTGGCGCTGTTGCTGAAAAAGACGCGTATCGGGCTGGAAATGCGTGCCGCGGCCGAGAATTTCACCATGGCGCGCCTGTTGGGCGTGCGGGCCAACCGGGTAATCACCGGGGCCTTTGCCCTGTCGGGCGCGCTGGCCGCTGCGGTGGCGCTGATCATGGCGACACAGACCGGCGTAGCGGATGTGAAGATGGGCGGGCAGATCATGCTGGTGGCCTTTATCGCCACGGTTCTGGGTGGCTTGGGCTCGCTCCCCGGTGCCGTGGCCGCCGGGTTCCTGGTCGGCATCGTGTCGGTTGTCTTGCAGGCCTGGCTGCCGCTCGACGCGCGGCCGTTCCGCGATGCGTTTCTCTACACACTGGTGATCGTCTGCCTGCTGCTGCGGCCGCAGGGGCTGTTCGTTCCCGCATCTGCCAAGCCGAGGGTCTGACATGCAATCGCAACACACAAGCAATCGTATCGCGGCCTATTCGACGCCGGTCGTCCTGGCGGTTCTCCTTCTGGGCTTTGTCGTTCTGGTGGCACTCTTCGGCGATAAGGCGCTGGCGCGCACCATGGCCGAAACCCTGGTGCGGGTGGTGCTGGTGGTCTCGCTCTGGATCTTTGTCGGCAATTCCGGCGTGATCAGCTTTGGCCATGCCGGATACATGGCGATCGGCGCCTATTGCTCGGCCTGGCTGACGCTGAAACCGCAATCCAAGGCGCTGTTCCTGCCCGATCTGCCCGACTGGCTGATGCAGGCCCAGTGGCCCGTCTTTCCGGCCGCCATCGCCGGTGGGCTACTGGCGGCGTTTGTCGCGCTCTTGTCCGGGGCGGCGATCCTGCGGCTTTCGGGCATCGCCGCCTCGATTGCCACATTTGCCTTTCTGGCCATCGTCAACACCGTTTATTCCAACTGGGAGGGCGTGACGGGCGCGACCAGTTCGGTCGTGGGCCTGCCGCGATATGTGAATCAGTGGGTGGCGCTGGGTTGGGCGGTCGCGGCGATTCTTGCGGCCAATCTCTACGCCAATTCGGCCTCGGGGCTGGCGTTGCGCGCCACGCGCGAGGATGAGGTCGCGGCGCGCGCCAGCGGCATCGACATGTATCGCCACCGGCTGCTGTCGCTGGTGATCTCGGGTTTCTTTACCGGCGTGTCGGGCGCGCTGTTGGGCCATTCCATCGGCGTGCTGAACCCTGACAGCTTCTATCTGGGGATCACGTTCATTTCGCTTGCCATGCTGGTTGTGGGCGGCATCGGCAGCCTGTCGGGCGCGGTCATGGGGGTCTTGCTGCTGTCGCTCCTGATCGAGTTGCTGGTGCGGGCTGAACAGGGCGTGGCCATCGGTACAACGCATTTCGCGCTTCCATCGGGCACCCAGGAGATTCTGATCGGGATGGCGATGATCCTGGTGCTGATCCTGCGGCCCAACGGGGTGACCGCCGGAAAGGAATTCAAACTGAAGCCGCAATGGCTTCGCCAATCGCGCCTGGACGGCGCGAAATCAACCAACTGAGGAGAAGACCTGTGAAAAGACTTGCACTTGCGTCGGCTTTTGCCGCGCTGGCGTGGCCTGCCATGGCCGAGGATATCACCATCGGTTTCGCGATTGCGAAATCCGGCTGGATGGAGGCATACGATACCCCCGCTGCGACGGCCGCCAAGATCCGCATCGACGAGATCAACGCGGATGGCGGGCTCTTGGGCCGGCAGATCAAATGGGTCGAGGCCGACACCAAAACCGACCGCCAGCAATCGGCCAGGGCCGGGCTTCAGGTGATCGACGAAGGCGCCGATATGATGATCGTCAGCTGCGACTACGATTTTGGCGCACCCGCGGCGCTGTCGGCCGAGGCCGAGGGGATGGTTTCCTTCTTCCTTTGTGCCGAGGATGTGAAGGCCGGCATTCAGGGCGTCGGCCCGCATGCCTTCTCGGGTTCGGTGCTGGCGGCGGTGCAGGGCGCGACCATGGCCGAGTGGAGCCATGCCAAGCGCGGCGCCAAGACGGGCTATGTGCTGCTCGACACCACCATCGAATACAACAAGGGAATTTGCAGTGGCTTCGACTGGATGTTCCCGCAGATTGACGGCACCCAGATCGTCGGCCGCGATACCTTCAAGAATGACGACGCCTCGATCGCCAGCCAGATCACCCGGATCAAGGCGCTGCCGCAGGAACCCGACGTAATCATGCTCTGCTCCTACATCCCTGGCGCGGCTTCGGCGGTGCGTCAGATCCGTGCCGCCGGGATCAATTCGTTGATCCTCAACGGGTCTGCGGTGGACGGCTCTTATTGGCTGGACGCCACACCCGATCTGTCGGGCTTTGTCGTGCCGGTGCAGGGGTCGATCTATGGCGACGATCCGCGCGCGGAGGTCGAGGCATTCAACCAGGCTTATGAAAAGGCCACGGGAGCTCGCCCGGCAAGTTCCTATGCCTATCCAGGCTATGTGCTGCTCGATCTCTGGGCCAAGGCCGTGGAACGCGCAGGCACTCTGGATGGTGCAGCGGTGACGGCGGAACTGGAAAAGATGCAGGACGAGCCCACCGCGTTCGGCCCGCGCAGCTTCACGGCTGACCTGCATCACCAGAACGTTGCCGAGATGCAGATTGTCGAGATCACGAAGGGTAAACCGGCCGTTGCCGATAGCTGGACCATCAGCCAGCCTGTGCCGCTTGATGTACTGTTGAAGTGACCTGAAGCCGGTGTTTCAGCAGAGATAAAGTGCCCCCGCGAATGCGGGGGTACATTTGTTCCAGCCTGCTGGCAGCTGTATTATTCATGTGGCCTGAGGTGACGATTTCAAAGCCATTCACGGATCGCGTTTGCCATGGTGACGCGTTTTCTTGCGATGACGGCGATCTTGCGCTTGCGCAGTTTTCCAGCAGTAGGTGGTGTTCCAGACACTTTCGCCTTGCGCGTCGGTGATGCTGGTCTGTTCATGCAGACCAGCGACTGCGTTGGATTGACGAAAAGAACCCTTCAGGTGCTTTGAGCTGCGGAGCGATTTTCGTCCACCCCGACGCTTTGCCTTTGCCGCAAAACGGTGCCTTCGGCACGGGCGCGGTGAAAGCAATCCTGCTCAAGCCTTCAGGGTTTCCGTCGAAGCGAAGAACATCGCCTGACTGACCGCCGAACGAACCTGGTCTTCGGTATAGGGTTTCGAGATCAGAAAGGCCGGTTCGGGACCGCTGCCTGTCAACAGTCTCTCGGGAAACGCCGTGATAAAGATGACCGGTCGATCCCCAAACTCGCGCAGAATGTCGTTGACTGCGTCGATACCGCTGGAGTTGTCGGCCAGCTGGATATCCGACAGGATCAGATCGGCCTCGTTCTTGGCCGCCAGTTCAAGGGCACCTTTTTTGGTCCGGGCAACACCTGTGATCTCGTGCCCCATCTCTGCAACAATATTTTCCAGATCCATGGCGATCACCGCTTCGTCCTCGATGATCATCACCTTGCCTGAAACGGCGGCATTCATTTCCGCAAGTGCGGTTTGCACCAGCTCCTGCGCTTCACTTGCTTCGGTCTGCATCACCTGGGCGACTTCATCGAGAGAGAACCCCTCTATCGTGTTGAGAAGCAACGCCTCGCGCGCGTTCTCGGTCATGGCGCAGGGCACCGATGAAGGTCTGCGTGCGCCAGTGCCCGAACGGCGCGTGATCGACCAAGCGCTGCCC